>JBAWAM010000943.1:0-19420 GCA_049589315.1 Myxococcaceae bacterium | reverse complement strand
CGCCGAAGCCGAGGCGAAGGCCCGCGCCGAGGGCGACCGCGTCCGCGCAGAGGCCGAGCGGCGAGCCGCCGAGGAGCGGAAGAAGATCGAGGCGGCCGCGAAGAAGAAGGCAGAAGACGCAGCGAAGAAGAAGGCTGGGGACGCGCTCAAGAAGTTCGGGTTCTAGCGCCCAGGGTGATGGCGTCGATGACGGCATCTTCAAGCTCCCGCTGGCGAAGTTCACGGAGTTGTACAGCGGCTTCTGGGTGAGCTGAGTTTCGCCCTATAGTGCGCGTCCCTCCAACCCAGAGAGACCGCCGTGGCCGGAGCCAGCCTTTTCACCCTGCTCGACGACATCGCATCCGTACTCGACGACGTCGCCACCATGACCAAGGTGGCCGCCAAGAAGACCGCAGGCGTGTTGGGCGACGATCTCGCCTTGAACGCCGAGCAGGTCTCCGGGGTGAAAGCCGACCGCGAGCTCCCGGTGGTGTGGGCGGTGGCGAAGGGCTCCGCCATCAACAAGGTGATCCTGGTCCCGGCCGCGCTGGCGATCAGCCTGCTGATTCCGTGGGCCGTGGTCCCGCTGCTGATGCTCGGCGGCGCGTTCCTCTGCTTCGAAGGGTGCGAGAAGCTGGCGCACAAGTTCCTCCACAGCAAGGAGGAGGACGAGGCGCACCGCGCCGAACACCTCGCTGCCCTGGTGAATCCGGCGATCGATCCTGTGCAGGTCGAGAAGGACAAGATCAAGGGTGCCGTCCGCACCGACTTCATCCTGTCGGCGGAGATCATCGTCATCGCGCTGGGCACCGTGGCCACCGCGCCGATCGGGCAGCGACTGGCCGTGCTGGTGGGCATCAGCGCGCTGATGACGGTCGGTGTGTACGGGCTGGTGGCGGGGATCGTGAAACTCGACGATGCAGGGCTCTACCTCACCCGGAAGAGCGGCACCCTGTCGCGCCTCGTTGGCCGCGGCTTGCTGTTTTCGGCGCCGTACCTGATGAAGGTGCTGTCCATCGCGGGCACGGTGGCGATGTTCATGGTCGGCGGCGGCCTTCTCACCCACAACTTCCCCGGCGCCCACGACGTCATCCACTCCATGGCGCATGCGTCGGGCACCGTCCCCGGAATCGGTGGCGTCCTGGAGACGATCGTGCCGTCCATCGTGGACATCGTGGCCGGACTCGTCGTTGGCACTCTGGTGCTCCTCGGTGTGACCCTGGTGAAGCGCACGATGAACCGCCCGGACGTAAGCGCGGCGAGTTAGGCGTAAAGGTAGTTTGCAGGAAAGCGCGGCACCCGAAGCGAGGTGGTCCCGATAATCGGGAAAGTTCGCCACCCCGCCAGGGAGCCCCACCATGCCGCTCAACTCCGTCGACGCCCTGAAGAGCCGTTTCAATTCCGCCCTCGCAGACGGTCGCATCAGCCGGAGCGAGGTCGACCAGCTCATTTCGCAGGTGAAGGACGGCGGGGGCGTCACCCAGGCCGAGAACAAGGCCTTCCAGGAGCAGTTCGGGCAGCACGTCGACAAGTTCGAGGCGGACGCGAAGCAGCGGCTGGACGCCTTCTTCGGCAACGAGGTCGCCGGGCTGATGATCAAGGAGCAGGGGCGCCGCGATCTCCCGGATCCCGCCCTGCTGAACAGTCACAGCGGGCACGCTTACGAATGGGTCGACGGCGCGCTCTTCATCGAGGGCCCTCACCGCGACGACGTCATCCAGGGCCAGATTGGCGACTGCTACCTGGTGGCCTCGTTGTCCGCGATTGCTTCGCAGTCCCCGGAGGCGCTCGAGAAGGCCATTCGCGACAACGGCGACGGCACGTACACGGTCCGCTTCTACGAGGGGCCGTACCACTCCGAGCCGAAGCAGGTCGAGATCACGATCGACGGCCAGCTTCCAGGTAGGTCCGGACGCCTGTACGGGCACGGATCGAACGCCCAGGAGCTGTGGGTGGGGTTGATCGAGAAGGCCTACGCTCAGTGGAAGGGCGACTACGAGGCCATCGGCAACGGAGGCTCACCTGGCGACGTGATGTCCGCGGTGCTGGGGCGTCCGGAGTCGTTTACGTGGAACAGCGGGCTCCCGGACGACGTCAGGTATGGAGAGCTGAAGACGGCCCTCGCTGCCGGTCAATCCATCGTCGCTGCCACCTTCGGGGAGGACCAGTCCGCCCTCTACACGGGAACCGGCCTGTACGCGTCGCACGGGTATTCGGTGCACGGCGTCAGCGAAGAGAATGGGGAGAAGTTCGTCCAGCTCCGAAACCCGTGGGGGCAGTCCGAGCCGAGCGGAGACGGTGTGGACGATGGCTCCTTCCGGATGTCCCTGAAGGAGTTCACGCGTCTGTACTCGGGTTACTGGGTGGTCTGAGTTCAACACCAAGCCCTGAGTCCAATTTCGCACCCGGTCCCCTCCCGATTAGGAGGGGTCGCCTGAGCCAACCCGTTTCAGGAGATCCCTCATGCCGACCTCTTCCGTTGCGCCCGTGCACCACCACCTCTTCTTCGTTCCCGGCTTCCTCGGGTTCACGCACCTCGGGGAGAGCACCGGCGGCGTCGACTATTTCGTCGAGCTCCCGGCACTCATGGAGGCGGCGCTGAGGCAGCGGCCCGGCGTCACCGGGGTCACTTCGCACTTCGTTTCGGTGACGCCCACCGGCTCCATCGCCGCCCGCGCCGATGCGGTGGCGAAGACGATTGGCGACGTGTTCGATGCGCTGCCCTCCACCGATGGGCATGTCGTCCACCTGATCGGACACTCCACCGGTGGCCTGGACATCCGCCTCGTCGCTTCGCCCGGTGCGCGCCTTCCGACCCAGTCCGAGCGTCGGACGCGGTGGCTGGACGCGGTCCGGACGGTAGCGACCCTCAACACGCCACACGCCGGAACGCCCATCGCAAGCTTCTTCGCGAGTCGACTCGGAGGTCAGCTCCTCGACTTCGTCTCCAGCCTGGCCAGCGACTCGCTGGCGCGCGGACTCTTCTCCGTGCCGAAGGCGGCCACGATGACGGCGCTGCGTGGCTCACTCCCCAGCGCATCCCTCACGCTCAGCCGCCATCCGCTGCTCTCCGCCATCGGGGCGTGGCTGACCGGAGGGGCGGCGTTGCAGAAGTGGGTGGGGTCCATCGCCGTCGACCAGGGCGCGCTGGTGCAGCTCACGCCCGAAGCCATGTCGCTCGCGAACGCGGCGCCCATCGCCGACCATCCCGCGGTCCGATACCTCTCGGTGGCGTCGATGGTCCGCGAGCGGGGGCCGTTCACGTGGGGGCTGGCGTTCGGAAAGGAGCGGCCGGACCTGCTGTTCAGGCTGCTGCAGCGGATCGTCAGCCAGGCTGCGCCCGCCTATCCGTGCAACACCGCGCCGAGTGGGCAGGACGTGGGCCAGCTCGCGAATTTCTTCGGGGAAACGCAGCCGGCGCTCTCGGACAACGACGGGGTCGTTCCCATCCAGTCGCAGGTCTGGGGCGAGCTCGTGTGGGCCGGGTATGGCGACCACATGGACACGGTCGGCCACTTCGCGGACGCGAACACCCGCAAGGTGGAGTGGATGGTGAGCGGCGCCGGCTTCACCCAGGGCCGCTTCACGGCCATGGCGAACGCGATCGCGGAGCGGCTGGACGGCGCCGCCGCGGAGCGCCTGTCGAAGGTGGCCTGACGTCGAGACACGAAAAAACTCCTCCGCGGCAGACGCGGAGGAGTTCTGTCACTGCGGCGGGTGAGCGCCGAGCGCTCGTTACTTCTTTGCGTTGACGTCGAGGGTGATGACGACTTCATCGCGGATCAGGTCGTCCGGCATGCCCGGGTAGACGATCTCGAAGTCCTTGCGGTTGATGGCGAACTCGCTGGTCGCCTTCACCGCCCCGTCGGCGACAGTAATCGAGGCCGGGAAGGCAATCTGCTTCGTCACGCCGTGCAGGGCGAGGTCGCCGGTGACGGTGTACTTGCCGCCCTCCGCCGGGGCGATCGAGGTCGACTTGAAGGTCGCGGTCGGAAACTTCTCGACGTCGAAGAAGTCCGGCGAGCGCAGGTGACCCGTGAGCTTCTCGGCGTCCGCGAAGATCGTCGCGGTTTCGATGGTCAGATCGATCTTGCCGGTCTCGGGCTTCTCACCCATCTGGACCTCACCCTTGAAGCCCTTGAACCCGCCGAGGTGGCTGCCCGTGACCTTCGCGCCCTTGAACTCGATCTTCGAAGCGTCCGGCCCGAACGCGTAGGTGGTCAGGTTCGCGTCCGCCGCCTTCAGCTCTGCGGCCTTCGGCGCCGCCGCGACGCTGTCCTGGACGACCGCCTTCTCCGCCTTCTGCTGCTCGTTGCAACCCGCCGCCGCCAGTGCCGCCGCCACCGTGAGACCCATCAGCCAACCGCGCATGTCGTACTTCTCCTGTGTGTGTGAGGAAAATGCGAGGGCGCTTTGTAACGCGTGGGCGCCGGGGTCGCCGACCTTTTCGTACTCACCTGCGCGGAGCAGGGGCGAAGGCTTGCCCGCCCGCTGTGGGAGGCGTTATCCGGCCTCCGCGCGTGTGACAGGTGTGTGTCGGCCCTATCCGACATTGAGGACCAGGATGAGGAGCCGATAAGAAGGAGTCGAATGGAAGATTCCGGCCCGCCGCGGACCTACAAGGAGTTTCTCCGCTCGCGGTGGCCGTCGCGCGTGTCCCACATCGCCATCGTGGGCCTGGTGGTCTCTCCGACCGCGCTGCTCTTCGACTGGATCTTCGGGAAGTCGGGCCTGTTCCTGAACGTCGAGACGAGCCTGGCCGAGATGGCCCTCATCCGGCTCGGGATCATCGTCGCCCCGATCGGGGCCTGGGTGAGCGCGAAGATCATCCGCGACGTGCGGTGGCTCCCCCGCGTCACCTTCGTGTGGGCCTGCATCTACGCGGTCGCCCACGAGATTGCGTTCTACCTGATCGGGACGAACGGGACGCTGTTCCACACCACGTTCATCTACCTGGACCTGGTCGTGCCGATGTCGATCCTCCCGGTCGAGCGCGTCCAGCGGTTCGCCTTCTACATGGTCTTCTGGGTGGGCCACGCGGTGGCGGAGGTCTTGTACGGCGCGGACGTAGGCGCGGGCACCCAGTTCTGGAATCACCTGATCCTGGTGGGGGGCGCCTTCTCGCTGACCATCCCGCTGGAGATGGTCTACAACGGCCACCGCAAACAGTTCGACCTGCGCCGCGAGATGGGCATCGCGCTCGAAGAGCTGCGCGGCTCGCGTGAGCACGTCTCCATCGCGGGGTCTACCCTGGCCCGGTCGGTGGTGGGGCTGTCGGAGGCGACGAACGATCTGTCGCGGCAGGCGGAGTCGGCGCGGGGCGAGTCCCACCACATCGCCGCGGCCAGCGAGCAGATGGCCACGTCGGCGAGGCAGCTCGCGGAGCGCTCGAAGGAGGGCGCGGCGCGGGTGGGGGAGGCGCGCGACTACACCGACAACATCGACGGGCTCGTGCGCGAGATGGAGCAGAGCATGAGCGAGATCGGCGCCGCGGTGTCGAGCTCGGAAGCGAGCTTCGCGCGGCTGGAAGAGCACTCCGAGAAGATCGACGTGTTCATCACCACGCTCGAGGAGATCGCCGCGGAGACCCACATGCTCGCCCTGAACGCCTCGATCGAGGCCAGTCGCGCCGGGGAGCACGGCCGGGGCTTCATGGTGGTCTCGAACGAGACCCGGAGGCTGGCGGAGCAGTCCGCGAGTCGGTCGAAGGAGATCAAGGCGGACATCGGAGGCATCCGTCGGCAGCTCGCGCTCACCCGCCAGGCGATCGCCCACATCCGCAGCAAGGTATCGGGGTTGAGCGGGACCTACGGTCGGACGCGTTCGATGCTGGAGACGGTCAACCACATCGTCGAGAGCACCGCTGAGGTGATGGAGTCGAACACCCGCGAGGCCGTGCAGCAGTCCTCCGCGTCCGAGACCATCTCCGCAGGGACCCACCGCCTGATGCAGGCGATCCAGGCGCACGCGCAGATGAGCGAGGTGGTGGCTGAGACCGCGGAAGAGCTCCGCCGTCTCGCGGGCGAGCTCGAGCGCCTGCTCCCGGGGACCGAAGCGGTGGCCGCCGTGAACCCGTCGCGCCGCGTCGCCTGACCACGCGCCGGGCCTCCACTGGGCCGGCGTGTTCAGTGGGATGCGGCCACCGGATCGATTCGGTCCGTGACCGTGGCGAAAGGGCAGGGCGGACACAACCTCTGTCTGCATGTCGTCGCGAGTGACCCGAGGTGCCTCCGTCGCTGGATGCATCCTCCTCGTCGTGTGCGTTGCGCGCTGCTCCGATCGGGCGGAGCAGGTCGCCGCGTCGCCGCCGCCTCGGGTCGAAGTCCTGGAGGTGTCCCCGACGGAGGTCCCCGACGCGTCCGAGTACGTCGGTACCTTGATCTCGCGCCGGAGCGTGGTGCTTCGGCCGCAGGTCACTGGCTATGTGCGCGGGATTGCAGTCCGTCCGGGCGAACAGGTCGAACGCGGGGACGTCCTCTTCGAGATCGACGCGCGCGAGGAGCGGGCTGCATTGGACAGCGCGGAGGCGGCCTACCGACGCGCCTTGTCCGAGCTCCAGTATGCGCGGCAGACCCGACAGCGCAGCGCCCAGCTGCTCCGGGAGGGAATCGTCAGCCGGCAGGACGACGAAGAGGCCGAGGCGGCGCTGCGCGCGGCAGAGGCGGGCGTGCGGGCCGCGCAGGCGGAGGTCGAGGGCACCCGGGTTCGCTTGACCTTTACCCGGGTGCGCGCGCCGTTCGACGGGACAGTGGGCGACGTGCCGGTGAAGCTGGGCGACAGCGTCACCCCGCAGACCGATCTCACCCGGCTGGATCAGAGCGAGCTGCTGGAGCTGTCCATTCGCGTGCCGGTCGAGCGGGTGGGGCAGGTCGAGCTCGGGGAGACGCCGGTGGAGATCCTCGGTCCCGACGGCGAGGTGATCGTGGAGGCCCGGCCGTTCTTCCTCGCGCCCAGCCCGGACCCGGTGACCCAACTGGTGGAGCTCAAGGCCGCCTTCGCCAACACCGCAGGGCTTCGCACCGACCAGCGGGTCCGCGCTCGGGTCGTCTTCGATACGCGTGAGGCGCTCACGATCCCGAGTTGGGCCGTGACCCGCCTGAGTGGACAGGCCTTCGCCTTCGTCGTCACGTCGGGTGACGGAGGACCGCCGCGCGTGCACCGGAGGCCGGTCGAACTCGGCCCGATGACCGACGAGGGCTGGGTGGTCGAAAAGGGGCTGCAGCCCGGCGAGCGCGTGGCGATCAGCCGGATCCAGAGCCTCTCCGACGGACAGGCAATCCATCCGGTGAGAGCGCGCGAGCGGGAAGTCCAGGGCGAGGACGCGGGCGTCGGCGTCGGTGGGAGCGGAGCGCCCGAATGAACGTCAGCGACCGTTTCATCGAACGCCCAGTGCTCTCGGGCGTGGTCGCGATCCTGGTGACGCTGCTCGGCGCCATCGCCATCCCGGGCCTGCCGATAGCGCAGTATCCGGATCTCGCGCTGCCCGAGGTCTCGGTCAACGCCACCTACGTCGGCGCATCCGCGGAGGTGGTGGAGACCGCGGTGACCCTTCCGCTCGAGCAGGAGCTGAACGGCGTCGAGGGGATGCTGTACATGTCGTCGAGCAGCAGCGCCGACGGCCGGAGCCGGGTCACGATCACGTTCTCGGCCGATCGCGACGTCGACCTCGCCGCGGTCGACGTGCAGAACCGGGTGAGCACCGCGTCGCCGCGTCTTCCGGCCGAGGTGAACGCCACCGGCGTGATCATCAACAAGGCCCAGACGCAGCAGCTCATGTCGATCGGGTTCTTCTCCGACGACGACCGCTACGACCCGCTCTTCCTCTCGAACTACCTCAACGTCAACGTGGTGGATCCGCTGAAGCGGATCACCGGCGTGGGCGAGGTGCGGATCTATGGGGAGCGGCGGTTCGCGATGCGGCTGTGGCTCGATCCGGCGAAGCTGGCTGCGCGGCAGCTCAGCGCTCAAGATGTAGTAGCGGCGCTGCGGGAGCAGAACATCCAGGTCGCGGCGGGCACGGTGGGGCAGCCGCCGACAGCGGAGAAGCAGCCCTACCAACTCAGCGTCCGCGCCACCGGTCGACTCGAAGAGCCCGGCGAGTTCGAGGGCCTGATCCTCCGGCGCGGCCCGGACGGCTCGCTCGTGCGGCTGTCGGACGTCGGTCGGGCCGAGCTGGGCGCGGAGAACTACCAGCAGCTGCTCCGCTTCAACGGTCACCCCGGCGTGGGCCTCGGGATCTTCCAGCTCCCCCAGGCGAACGCGCTGGACGTCCGCGAGCGGGTCGTGGCCGAGCTCGAGCGCCTCGCGGAGGACTTTCCTCCGGGCCTCCAGTTCGAGCCGGCGAACGACACCACCCGCGCGATCGAAGAGTCGCTGAACGAGGTCGTCCGGGCGCTGATCGAGGCGATCGGCCTGGTGATCCTGGTCATCTTCCTGTTCCTGCATCGATTCCGGAGCCTGCTGATCGTCGCGCTGACGTTGCCGGTCTCGCTGGTCGGGACGTTCGCCTTCGTCGCTGCGTTCGGCTTCTCGTTGACCACGCTGACCCTGTTCGGCCTGACCCTGGCGACGGGCCTGGTGGTCGACGACGCCATCGTGGTGATCGAGAACATCGAGCGGCTGATAGAGAGCGAGCACCTGTCGCCGCGCGAAGCCGCCAGGAAGGGCATGGCCGAGGTCTCCGGGCCGGTGGTCGCGATGACGCTGGTGTTGATCGCCGTGTTCATCCCGGTGGCGTTCTTCCCCGGAACGACCGGCAGCATCTACCAGCAGTTCGCGCTCACCATCGCCTTCTCCATCTCGCTGTCGATGCTCACCGCGCTCACGCTGTCTCCAGCGCTGTGCGCGCTCCTGTTGTCACATCGCCGGGAGCGGCGCGGCGTGTTCCGGTGGATCCAGCGGAAGTTGGATGCGCTCCGCGAAGGCTATGGCAGGGGCGTGCACTGGCTGTTGGCCCGGCGCGGGTGGGTGCTCGCTGCGTTCGCGATCCTCTCCGTGGTGACGGTCTGGCTCTACCGCTCCGTTCCCCAGGCGTTCATCCCCGACGAGGACCAGGGCTACATGATCGTCGCCGTGCAGGGGCCGGAGGGGACCTCGCTCGACTACACCAGCGACGTGCTGGCCCGGGTGGAGCAGGTCCTCCGGGCGCAGCCCGAGGTCATCGGGATGTTCGTCGTGGGCGGGTTCTCCTTCGCTGGGAACGGTCCCAACTATGGCACCGTGTTCGTCACCCTCAGCCCGTGGCACGACCGCAAGGGGCCGGATCAATCGGTGGCGGCGCTGGTTCGACGGCTCCGAGATCCGTTCTCCGCGATCGGGGAGGCGACGGTCCTGCCACTGCAGCCGCCGGCCATCCGCGGGGTCGGGAGCATCGGCGGGTTCCAGTTCATGCTTCAGGACCGCTCAGGGACGGCGAGCCTGGACGCGCTGGCGCAGACGACCCAGGCGTTCGTGGCGCGCGCCAACCAGTCGCGTCAGCTCGAAGGCGTCTTCTCGACCTTCGCCGCGAGCACGCCGATCCTCCAGGTCACCGTCGATCGCGAGCGGGTGAAGGCGGCGGGCGTCGAGCTCGATGATCTCTACGGCACGCTGCAGATCCTGCTGGGCAGCCAGTACGTGAACGACTTCGACTTCGCCGGCCGCACCTACCGCGTCTACGTCCAGGCAGACGCGCCGTACCGGAACGCACCCGACGACATCGCCTCGCTCTACGTGCGGAACGATCAGGGCGCGATGATCCCTCTGGAGAGCCTGGTCGAGGTGCGGTCGGAGACCAGCGCGCAGACCATCCGGCACTACAACCTGTTTCGGGCCACCGAGATCAACGGCGGACCTGCGCCGGGCACCAGCACCGGAGAAGCGCTGGCCGCGATGGAGCAGGTCGCGGAAGCGACGCTGTCCCGGGACTACGCCTACGAGTGGACGGGGGCTTCGCGCGAGCAGCTGGAGAGCGCCGGGCAGGCGCCGATCCTGTTTGGGCTCGCGGTGGTCTTCGTGTTCCTGCTGCTCGCGGCGCTGTACGAGAGCTTCGTGCTCCCGCTGGTGATCCTGCTGTCCGTTCCCCTGGCGATCCTCGGCGCGCTGGGCTTCCAGGCGTTGCGCGGACTTCCCAACGACGTCTTCTGCCAGATCGGCCTGGTGATGCTGGTGGGACTGGCCAGCAAGAACGCGATCCTGATCGTCGAGTTCGCCGAGAAGGCGCGCGCGCAAGGCCGGGACCTGACCTCCGCCGCGGTCGAAGCCGCGCAGCTTCGGCTCAGGCCGATCCTGATGACCTCGTTCGCGCTCATCTTCGGCGTCCTCCCCCTGGTGTTGGCCACCGGCGCCGGCGCTGCTGCCCGACAGTCACTGGGCACCGCGGTGTTCGGCGGCATGTTCGTGTCGACGCTGATCAACCTCGCGTTCATCCCGGTGCTGTACGTGGTGATCACCTCGCTCCGAGAGCGGCTACATTGGCCGGGGCGCGCGCGACGGCGGGCGCGGCAACCGGCGAGCTGATGTATCTCGGTGTGTAAATGTGGGTCCGGCTGCTACTTCGGTCGCGTCCAACTGTCCGATGGCCAGAAAGGCAGGGGTGCGGAATCATGGGCACGTGGCTCACTCCGATCACCGACAGTCAGGCCGAGAATCCGGACAGGCCGCAGTCGAAGCGGCGCTGACCCTCCCGCTGCTGGTGTTCATGATTCTGGGAACCCTGCAGCTCTTCTTGATGCTGCAGGCGCGCATCGTCGCGGAGTACGCCGTGTTCATGGCGGCGCGGGTGGGGAGCGTCAACCACGGCAGCTGCACGCGGATGACGCACGCGGCGGTCGCCACCTTGTTGCCGACCTTCGATTCGTTTCTCGGGAACAGGTACAGCGGGGAGCCCGGCCAGAAGTTCGCGGCCGCCTTTCAGGAGCGGATGGGCAACAGCTTCAGATACAAACCGGCTAGAGACGAGGGGCACGATCGGGAGATCATCTGGCTCCTCCGGCCCAGCCCGCTCGCATCGTCCATCGACTCGACCGAGGACGACTTCGATGACCCGGATCGCGGCGACGGCGGCTACATGCTCGAGGTCCGGCTGGTCTACTGGTACCCGCTGCGGATTCCCTTCGCGAACTGGGTGATGAGCCGGATGTTCATGGCGGCGCTCGGGGTGCAGAACTTCACCGGCACCAACCCCACGATGCTGACGCAGACGAACGCGCAGTGGCAGCACGAGGGCGGCCCCACCCTGGAGGCAGCGCTCGCGAGTGAGATGCAGGCCCGGGTGAGCGCCAGACAATACGTGTTTCCGATCCAGGCGAGCTTTGCCATGCGGATGATGACGCCGCCTCGAAGCACCGAGTTCGCGACCCAGAACTGCAGCCCGTGAGGTTCCGATGCGCGCCATGAAGAACCAACGCGGCCAGTCGCTCCTGCTGTTCTCGCTCACGCTGCTGCTCCTGGCGGTGATGGTCCTCCTGACGCTGTCGCTCGGGATGCGGACGCGGGAGAGGATGGAGCTGCAGATCGCCGCCGACGCCGCCGCCTACAGCAACGCGGTGGCGACGGCCCGCACCTTCAACCAGATCTCGATCATGAACCGGCTGCAGATCAGCTACTACGTGGCGATGGCCGCCAACGAGAGCCTGATCAGCTGGACCGGCTACGGGCGCGGGATGCTGACGACGGGCGCGGCTGCTGCCGGGATCATCGCGGCCCGACACATGCCCATCCGTACCCCATGTGATGCGGCCATGGTGGCGAACGCAACGCAGCTCGCGGGCGAGCTGGTTGCCGCCAATATCGCGATTGCTTCCTCCTGGGAGGGCGATGATCAGCGGGCGGGCGAGGAGACCCGGGGCCTCCAGAGCTTCATCGCCGGGATCCGAGAGGAGACAGAGGAGTTGAGCGGTTTCTCCAGACCGAACGAGCCAAGGGCTTCCGGAGCCGGCTCGCTCATCGACATCCTGGAGAAGCAGACGCTCACCCAGCAGATCGCCCAGATGGCCGACCAGGGCAGTCCTACTCCGGGCGAGATCACTGCGCGGGTCCACAACATCTCCAAGCGCGAGGTGGATTGCCGGGTGGCCGGTACCACGGTCGCGTCGGGGAACGGCCACTATGAAGGGGCGCCCGGGATGTGCTCGAACCCCGACTTCAACATCCGGATGCTGCAGGCCGCGATGGGCTCCCGAGGCCATCCCTTCGTGGTCAACCGCAGCGCGGTCCCGGGCAATCAGCCCATCTACGATGCGCACGTTCCCAGCATCGCCGCCATGGGCCACAGGATCACCGGCTCTCTCCAGGGGGCGGCGACCTGGGGCACGGGGCGCGAGGACTGGTCCGGGACATCGACCGCCCACGCGTGGGGTGAAGACCACGGGACGGTCACCGTGACGGTGAATTCGCCCGTCTGCAGCGACACCCACACCCTTCCGCTGACTGCCTTCGTCAAGTCCACCCACGATGCAGACGACTCCGACGAGCACAGGTACGGCCTCGGCGGCGATCCGGACGCGTCCGAGTACCACACGATGGGAAGCTGTGGTGCCAGCTGCCCAAGCGTGTGGGTGCGCGCGATCAAGTTCGAGGCGGCAGGTCCCGGAGACCTCCACGGCCAGCCGAAGAACTACGCGGTGCTCCAGCGGGATTACGGGGTGCGCCCTTTCGGCGACATCGAGCCGGACGCCAACGCTGACGACTGGGATCCGAAGAACCCATGGAACCTGTCCTTCCGGTTCCGCTTCATCCGGGGCGGCGAGGGGCAGGTCTTCGACAACCGCGGGGTGCGATTGGGTAGCGGGACCAGCATCCGGCGCCAGGTCGCGATCGCGACCGGGCTCGCGTACTACCACCGCCGTGGTTTCTGGGATGAGTTTCCGAACTTCCTGAATCCGTTCTGGAGAGCGACGCTGGTCGCTGCCGACGCCGATGAGACCGCGCAGCAGGACATCTCCGCGATCCTGACGCCCGATCCCTGGCAGCAGGAGTCCTTCAACGCGCTCGTAGGCGCCGGCTTCAAGGGGTTCCACTGATGAGCCGACACGGACGTGCCCAGCGGGGGCAGGCCATGGTCGAGATGGCGCTGGGGACCCTGGTCTTCGTGACCATACTGATCTTCGGCATCTACTTCGCGGAGGTTGGATATCTCTCGGCCAAGGTGCCCCAGGCGGCGGCCTTCGCCCTCTACGAAGGAACAGGCAGGCGTGTGCACCAGTACTCGCCCAGCCCTCAGGACGTGTACGGCAACGTGTCGGACATCGACGAAACGGCCGCAGGCCGGTTCAGGGACTTCGACGCGCTGACGGAGACCGGCGGGACGAGCTTGACCAAGGTGTTTGCCCGGGCCACGGCCCTCCAGGTGAGCTGTGAGGAGGAGGGCAGCATTGCGTTTGCCCCCTCCCGCACACCTCTGCGGGCCCGCGTCTACTCCGACAAGGGGGGGACCGCGTGCAATGCCCGGGCGGAGATCCGTCCGGAGAACATGACCCGCGAGTTTCTCGAAGGAGCGCCGTTCCAGGCCCAGCACTACAGCGGCCCCACCAGCATCCAGATCTGCGCGTTCGGGCGTGCCTCCGGTGGGGACTGCCCCGGCCGGGTCGGGATCCTGTACGGCGATTGGGGCCTGGCGGGGCAGGCTGAGAGCGGTTCGTGCGGGCTCTCAGGCTGTGGCAACACACCCTATTACAATGCGGTCGAGAGCATGTACGTGCGCGGATGGGATGACGCCCCGACGTTCGCGAGGAATTGGGCAGGTGACGCGCCGACGAGCGGTAACGAGTTCTACATGAGCTATCGGGGCGTGGAACTCGACTACATGCAGCCGCTCTCAGGACACGGCTCCAGGGGCCGATACAACACGGGCGGTCCGGAGGATGGTGCCAGGCGAACGCCGGAAAAATGGCTGTGGATCTCGCGATGACGCGAAGTGCGCTCGTTGCTGGCTTGATCGCCGCCTCCATCGCGTCGGCGCAGGATCGGCGCATCGAGTTCGACATCCCGGACGTCGTTGCGCGCATCCCCGTGTCTGACGTGATCCACGTCGACGGGCTACCGCTCCAGATCGTGGCGGTCCGTTCGAAGCGGCACTGGACAGAACTCGAGAAGGTGCTGACGAAGCAGATCCAGAATGCCGGGCTGTTCGTGTCCCCTAAACAGGCGAGGATCCCCGGCCTGGACAATGCGCACATCACCGCGCTCGATCCCGAGACGAAGATCTCCTACACGCTCATCCTCACGCCGGAGCCGGACGGGACCACCGTCTTCATCGGAGAGGCGAACCACGCCCAGCGGCAGGCGGCGCCGGCCGCGAACACGATCGCGCCGGTCTTCCCGGGCGGTACTTCCGTGCTGGTGACCCGCCAGGAGTCGGCGGACGTCGTGAACTACACCGCTCCCGCGGCGGCCGCCGAGGTCGACGCCTTCTACAAGGAGGTTCTCTCCGCGAGCGGGTTCAAGGAGATCGAGCCCCGGGTATTCGAGGGCTCGGGGCAGCAGCTCTCTATCTCCGTGACCGGCCGAGGCGAGAAACGATCGACCGTGATGGTGATCCGGCGCGGAGCCGGCGTTACACAGTAGCCCCATGCCGAACCTCTCCAGGCCGATCGTCCATCACATCCCGGTGTGCCCGTTCTCGCAGCGACTTGAGATCCTTCTCGCGCTGAAGGGACTCACGAATGCAGTCGAGTTCCGTCGCGTCGACATCACCCGGCCGCGCAATCCGGAGTTGCTGGCGAAGACCCGCGGCACCACCGCGCTGCCCGTGCTGGAGACCGAGAGCGGGGAGGTGCTCAAGGAGAGCCTGGTGCTGATGGACTACCTCGAGCACCGCTTCCCCGAGCCGGCCGTGGCTCAGGAGGACCCCTACGCGCGCGGCGTCGAGCGGCTGATGAGCACGCTCGAAGGTCCGTTCGTCACCGCCGGGTACCGCTTCATCCTGAACCAGGAACCCTCACGTCGCGACGCGTTCGCAGCGGAGATGCTGGCGCAGTACGCGAAGCTCGAGGACTTCCTGCAATGGAAGAGCCCGAACGGGACGTTCCTCTTCGACAGGTTCGGGTGGGCCGAGGCCGTGTTCACGCCGATGTTCATGCGCTTCTGGTTCCTCGACTACTACGAGGGCTTCGAGCTCCCGTCCCAGGGCTTCGAGCGCGTGCGCCGTTGGCGCGACGCCTGCCTCGAGCACCCGGCCGCGCAGCAGGTGTCGCGCGAGGAGATCGTGAAGCTCTACTACGACTACGCGAAGGGCCGAGGGAACGGCTCCGTCCCCGAAGGGCGCACCGTCTCGAGCTTCAACTTCGAGCCGCACTGGTCGAAGCGACCGTGGCCGCCCGCGGACAAATACGGGAAGAGCGCGACCGACGCGGAGCTGGGGCTGGTTTGAAGCCGTGAAGACGCTGAACGCCGGAGGGAAGCGACTCGAGTTCGAGTGGCACGGAGCGCCTCCCGACGAGGCGCCGACCCTGGTGTTCCTGCACGACGGGCTGGGGTGCGTGGCCATGTGGCGCGACTTCCCGGAAGAGCTCGCGCGTCGCACCGGCTGCGGCGCGCTCGTGTACAGCCGTGCCGGGTATGGAGGATCCGATCCGGTCGAGGTGCCACGTCCGCTGACGTACATGCACGAGGAGGGGACGCAGGTGCTCCCCGAGGTGCTCGCCGCCGCCGGAGTGAAGCGCGCGTTCCTGATCGGCCACAGCAATGGCGGATCGATCGCCCTTTTGCATGCCGGAGCGGCGAATTCCTTCCCCGGACTCGCCGGCCTCTTGCTCGAAGCACCGCATGTGTTCTGCGAGGACCTGTCGGTGGCGAGCATCGCCCGGGCGCGCGAGGCGTACGTGCACGGAGACCTCCGAAGCCGGCTCCAGCGCTACCACGGCGCCAACGTCGACTGTGCCTTCTGGGGATGGAACCGGGCCTGGCTGGACCCCGAGTTCAGGCGCTGGAACATCGAGTCGAGTCTTCCGTCGATTCGCGTTCCCGTGCTCGTCTTGCAGGGAGCGGATGACGAGTACGGCACGCTCGCCCAGGTCGAGTCGATTACACGCCAGTGCGGTGGCCCGGTGGAGACCGAGGTGCTCGAGCGCTGCGGGCACAGCCCTCACAAAGACCAGCGGGAACGGACCCTGGCGCGGATGGCCGCGTTCGTTGGGCGATTTGCTCCGCCGCCGGTACCTCGCCGCGTGGCTGCCAGAGCTCCGTGACAGGGTCGCCCCAACACGCCTCCGCCCAGCTCCACGCCGCCTTCACTGCTCGGGCGGCGTGAACGTCCATGGCCAGGTGACGGACACGCTCCCTCCTCCCTGCGGCGCAGGGAACCTCCACGACCGCATTCGCTTGAGTACGCACGCATTCACGCGCTCGTTGCCCAAGGTCGATTCGCTCACCGTCGCTTCGGAGACCGCGCCATGAGGGTCGATGGAGAAGAGGACCGTGAGCCTGCCCGTGAGTGACGGTGTCTTCTGGAGCTCCACCTCGTAGCAGTACCTCACCTCGTTCTGGTGCCGCCGAATTACCCGGGTGATCACGTCCTTATCGAGTGCGCCCTTGACCTTCGACTTGCCCGGAGCGACGCGCGCCACATCCTTCTTCGCGACGTCTCGTTCAACACGGCGCGCCTCGGCCAGGTCGCCCTTTTCGCGCCTCAGGCCCAGCCCGGCCATTCCGACCGGGGCCCCTGCACCACGGCCCGCCCCGTACCCTCCGAGCCCGAAATTGGCTCCGCTTTCGAGAGGGGCAGGGGCAGCAGCGGCTGAGGCTGTCTTCTGGACACTGCCCACGGCCGTATTCGGAACGCCCTGGGGCAGAGGGAGGGGCTGTTTCACGGTCATCGAGCGGCCGCCCTGGTTCACCACCTCGGAGTCGATCGCCACGAACGAGGTGAATGGGGTCAGCAAGCGGTAGCTCAATCCGAGATCGGTAATCGCGTCCTCGACCTCTTTCGCCTGGGTCAAGGCGTGCTGGTCCTCGAGCAGCTCCACCCACTTGCGCGCCCAGAGCCACTGCAGGGCCGAGCTCGGTGCGCGCTTTGCGGCCTCCGCCACTGAAACTCGCTTGTAGAAGGACTTACCTGCCGCCGCGCCGGTGACCTCGATTTCACCCGTCGCGCCACCGCGATACTTGCCGAACAGCACGAGCGGCCGGTTCGCCATCAGGTCCGGCAGTTTCTGGGGCGCGACCTCATAGGCATCGAAGCCGTGGAATCGGACCCGGATGTCCGTCAGCACCGGCTGCTGAATCGCCTTCCGGAACGACTCCGCCAGGGCGGGCGCCTTCGTGGGGTCCAGCACCACGTACGGTTCACCGGAGCCGGCGCGGGCCAGCCCTTCGATCAGGCCTCGGTTGACGCTGGAGCCGATGCCGAAGGCGAACAGGTTGGTCGAGTCGAGGTTCTCGCGGACGAACTTGAAGGCCTGGGCCTCGACGCCGACGTATCCGTCGGTGACCAGGACGACCGAGCGCGAGACGCCGTCGCCGACCGCAGGGATCGCGTAGGCGGCCTGGAGCGCGCCCATCAGCTCGGTGCCACCGCCGCCCTGGGCGGAGTCGACGAAGGCGATGCCCGCCTCGATGTTGGCGCGCGTGGCGGGCACGGACCTCCCGCTGAGGTGGGCGAACGCGCCCGAGAACAGCACCACGTTGAAGTGGTCGGACTCCCGGAGTGCGCCGAGCAGGTTCCGCATCAACCCCTTCGCGGTGTCGAGCGGGAAGCCTCGCATCGAGCCGGACACGTCGAGGACGAACACGTACTCGCGGGGCACGACGTGGGCGGTGGTTACGCGCGCCGGCGGCTCGAGCACGAGCGTGAAGAACCGCTCCCGCTCATTGCTGCCGAGCAGCACGCCCGCGTCGATTCGATCGCCGGCCAGCCGGTATCTCAGGACGAAGTCGCGGTTCCCTCCATCCTTCTCCTTCAGCGTGACGCGGGCGCCATCCTGCCCGTCCCAGGCCAGGTCGATGGGGTGGGAGGGAGACTGCACGTCCTTGAGCGCGAGGCCCGTGCGCAGCGACACCTGCACGTTGAAGTCGTAGGGCGCCTTTTCACCCGCCTTCAGATACGGATTCGAGATCCACGCATCCTTCTTCGGATCTGCGCCGCCGCCGTAGCGAGGACCGACCACCGTCGGAACCACCAGCTCGTAGACGTTGTCCTCGGGGACCAGCAGCTCCGAGTAGTCCAATTCGACCTCGATCCGATCCTTCGGCATCAGGTTGGCGACCTGGGTGGTGAAGACGTTCGGCCGCTGCTGCTCGAGCAGCGACGCGCGCTGGCCATTCGCCTTCGCTGCGTCGTAGTCGCGCCGCGCCTGATCGCGCCGGTCGATGCGCGCCTCGATCGTGCGCTCGCCGATCCGCATCCTCATCCCGTGTACCGCCGCCCGAGTCGACGCAGGGAACACGTAGACGGCCTCGATCGGCTGCGTGCCCGTGTTCTCGAACGTCTGCTTCAGCCGGACGCGAGCGATGACGCCAGCGATCTCGACCTCGGCGCTCGTGCCCTTGAGCGGGAGCGCCTCCACGGGCGAGTCCCCGCCGGGCTGCGCGAAGTACGGCGCCAGAGTTCGATCCTCATCCGAGCCGTTCGTTCCTCGGACCGCGAGCTCGCGGCCTCCTGCCGGGAACGCTCGCAGCTGGGCATCGGAGCGGGCCATCACCTCGGAGGGGTTCACCTCCGCCGCGACAGTGCCCGCCATGAGCATCCCTGCGCACACGAGTGCCGTCGCCAGCGCCTGACGTTTGTCGATCATGGTCGTCCTTCGTTCTGTCGGTTTCGAGAATTGAGACACCGAAGGCGCTTCCGTGGTTCCCGAGCAGGCGTGCGCGCGAGCCGGGGTGACGGCCCTCGCGGTACATTCGCGACATGCAGCAGAGTGGTCTCGAAGGTCCCGGGTTCTTCTTTGATCGAGCGGCGCTCCGGGCGACCGCGCTGACGCATCGCGACGCGTGGCGCGGCGCGGAGCCGTTTCGCCACGCCGTCATCGACAACTTTCTGGGTGAGCCGCTGGCGCGCGCCCTCGCGCAGGCCTATCCCGGGCCGGAGCACCCGGGCTGGCTCCGACGCGACTATGAGGAGCAGGCCGCGCGGTTGGGTCAGCTGCAGCGAATCGGGTTCGAAGGCGTCCATGGCGCCGTGCGGCACCTGCTCGCCGAGTTCTCCGGTATGGCGTTCCTCGACTTCCTCGAGGCACTGACCGGGATCAAGGGCCTGATCGCAGACCCGCACTTTCGCGGCGGCGGGCTTCAACTCACGCTGCGAGGGGGGCACCTCGGGCTGCATGCCGACTTCAACCGGGACCGCTTCCGCGCCCTCACCCGACGGCTCACCGTCATGTACTACCTGAACCCGGACTGGCAGCCCGAGTGGGGCGGGGACCTCGAACTGTGGAACGCCGATCTCTCGGCGTGTGGCGCCCGGATCGCGCCGCTGCTCGACCGGCTCGTGGTGATGGAGCAGGGTGACGACCACTGGCACGGGTAT
>JBAWAM010000942.1:0-6542 GCA_049589315.1 Myxococcaceae bacterium | reverse complement strand
CTTCGCCCGCGTCCCGAGCATGTCCGACTCGTAGCGGAGGTGCAGGCACTCCGGACATGCTCCCGGCTGCATCTTCGTGTCGTGCATCGGCGAGAACGCGTCGGTCACGTAGTGCGACAGGTGCGCGATCAGGCTCTTCACCTGGGTCGTGTTCTTCGCCCGGAACGCATCGATCAGCTGCCCGTAGACCTCTTCGACCCGCCACGGCACACGCCCGTTCGCCACCGCGTGTTCGCCGAAGCGCGCCTCCGCCTCAGTCCAGTCGCGCGGGTAGGACTCGATCGGGCTCGCGTAGTCCACGTCCAGATAGTGCTTGGCGAACTCGCAGGAAACCGGCGCGTTGCGACGGGTTTCGCATTCGACCGGGTCGTCGTTGCGCCAGCGATCCGGGTCACAACTCTGATCCTGGAACGAAAACTGCGACGTGTACTGGGCGAGGAAGCCGCGGAGACACGAGCCTTCCGGGAACGGCTCATCCAGGTTCGCCGTCAGCCTGCGGTGCCCGTCAAATCCCCAACCAAGGGACACTGCAGGGGCGAGCAGTACGGCACAGGTGACAGCGAGAAGACGCATGGGCCGGGCATCTTCGCTTCCGCTGGTCCCCCCTGCAATCGACGGGTAAGGTCCCGGCGCGATGTCCGTTCCTCTCCTCGCTCTCCTCGTCGGTTTCCTCCAGGGCCTCCTCCATGGCGTGGGCCCCGATCACTGTGCCGCCGTCGCGACGCTCGGAACGGCCGCGCGGGGTCGGAGGAGCGCGCTCGCGACCGCGGTCCGCTTCGCCATCGGCCACGCGGTGGTGCTGGGCGTCCTCGCGTCGGGCTGCCTGCTGCTCGGCTTCGGCATCTCCGAGACGTTCGAGCGCTGGTCGGAAATCCTCGGAGGCGCGGTGCTGGTCGCGGTGGCGTTGACCGCGCTGTTCTTCCCGGGCGCTCTGGCCCATGGGCACCCTCACCTCCCCGGCCACGAGCACCACCACACCCACGCGCGCGTCTCCACCGCCGCGGGCGCCTTGATGGCGATCAGCGGCGCCCGGTCGCTGCTGCTCGCCCTCCCGCCGCTGATGGTGGGCGGCGCGTTCAGCCTCTCCGCCTGGGTCTATATGCCGGGCTTCGCGCTGGGTGTGCTCGTGAGCATGGGCGCGGTCGGGCTGCTCGTCGCGGAGGGGATGTCCCGGATGAACCAGGCCATCGCGGAGCGCCTGCAGCGCGTCGTCGCCGCAGGCTCCGGCGTGGTCGGTCTCGTGTGGATCGCCACGCGCCTGTAGCGCGGCTCAGACCCGCCGCTCCAGCACGTTCAGTGCGACCATCGCCGCGAGGAACGCGTACACCACGTGCTCCGGTCGGTTCGACAGCGCGAGCAGCTCGGCCACGTTGCGGGTGCCGTCGATCTTCGGCAGCAGCTCCGCCTCCCAGCGCTCCAGCTCCACCTCGTGGAGCGCGTACGCCGGCTGCAGCGAGGGGATGAACCGGTCCTCGGGGTGCACCAGCCGCCGCAGCCGCTCGGGCTTGTAGAGCTTCTTCACGCCGCGCACGATGAGCTGACCCGGGTGCACGTCGAGCTTGATCGACTCGTGCTGGGCCTTCTCGCGGAAGGCCATGGCGTACTCGCCGTCCTCCCAGCCGAAGAGCGAGTAGATGATGCTCTTCACCTGCTGGGCGACGTAGTAGAGGCGCTCGGTCTCCTTGAGCAGTCCGCGATCGATGAGCACGTCCCCGGTGCGGCGCTTCGTCTCCGTGGCGACCGGCACCGCGTCCTGGAGCTGCTCCTGCTTGATCTTCCCCACGCGCACCAGGAACTGCCCGAACCGATCCGCGAGCAGGTTCGACAGGGCGAACACCGGCTGGCCGCGCTCGAAGTACACGACCTTCTTCACCTTGCCGCGCTGGACGACGAGCTCCCCGGTCTCCTTCGAGAGATAGAAGGCGTTGATCAGCGAGGGCAGGTTGTCCTTCAGCTCTCCGCGCCGCGCACCCAGCGCTGTCGCCGGCTGAATTGGTCGGTCCGACGGCGGCGTCCTCGGGACCGACTGCCCCTTCGCCATCGGGCTGGCGGTGAGCGGCGCCCCCTTGAGCTCGGCGGTGACGTCGCCGCCCGAGCTGGTGACGCGGATCTTCCCCGTCAGCTCCATCGCCTCCTGCGGCTGATCCTCCTCCACGTCGAACTCCAGCTCGACATCGAAGGCATCCGGAGGCGGAGGCGGCGCGACGGCCTTCTCCGGCGGGACGAGCTTCTCCACCGCCTCGAGCAGCTTCTGCGCCTCGAAGGGTTTTTCGAAGTAGCCCGCGCTCGAATACTTCTGCCTCGCTTCGAGCGCGTGCTTGCCGCCCTTGAACACGCCCGTGATGAAGATCAGCGGGAGGTCCGGCTGCTCCTTCCGGAGGGCGTCGGCGAGGTGGTAGCCCATCATGTCGGGCAGAAGGATGTCGAGGATGGCGAGGCGAGGCGGTGTCGCGCGTGCAAGCTCGACTGCCTGCTTGCCCCGGCCCGCAGCGACGACCGCATAGCCCGCATCCTCGAAGAGTTGGGTCAGGAGCGAGAGCAGCTCCTGGTTGTCGTCAACGACCAGAATGCTGGGCGGCATTGGGCGCGGAAGGTACCATGATCTATCTTGCGCGCCGTGCTCGTTCTTCTTCGCCGCTGCTGCTGCATTATTCCACTGTCGCTGTTTTTGTTCGGCTTCGATGGTGGCACCGACGGCGGCGAGCCCGATGCCGGTGAGCTCAGCTTTCCCGACGGTTCGGTCGGAGAAGGCGGTGCGGATCGCGATCAGCCGGAGAGCCTGGATTCGGTGGGGCGCGTCACGACCGTCTGCACCTCCCACATCGAGTGCGATCGCGGCTTCGTCTGCGAGGACCGTCGCTGCCGCTGGCAGGGCATCCGCAAGGCAGATGGAGGCTTCGGCTGCGGGGGGATGGTGGTGACGGCGCTGCTCTTTCCATTGGCCGCGGGCGCCTGGGTCCGACGGCGCGGCGCTCGGGGCCGCAGTCCGTAGGTCGGGGAGCAGACGAGCAGACGCGATGTGCGCGGGTTCGCGCCGTGAAATCACCGAAGGGCCACGGTATATCGGCCGCGGGGGTTTCCACCGATGCAGCGCGACGTCGACACCCATCGCTCTGAGGTACCGACCGTTCCGGCCGATGCCGCCGAGCTGGTCTCGGAGCTGAATGTCGGCGTGGGCGTCGTCCGCGACGGCAAGATGGCCTGGGTGAACCGCGCCCTGGCTTGCCTCGTCGGCTCCACCCCGGAGGCGATGCTCGGCACCGACTTCACCTCGTGGCTGGCGAGCGACGATCGCGCACGCGTCCTGGACCGCTACAAGACCCGGCACGACGGACAGCACGCGCCCGCCTCCTACGAGGTCACCGCGCTCCGAACGGATGGTCGCCTGATCCGCCTCGAGCTCGAGCCCAAGGTGATCTCCGAGACCGAGCTGCTGGTCATGGTCCGGGATCTCGGCGAGCGGGTACGGGACAGCGCGCTGCTCGGGGCGCTGTCGGAGTTGGCGCTCCGGGTCCAACGGGCGCGCTCCACCGAGGCGGTCCTCTCAATCAGCACCGAAGGCCTGGCCGCGCTGGGCTTCGCCACGTGCGTGGTCCGCCTCCAGAAGGAGCAGGCGCGCGTGCTGACGGTGAAGATGCCGGCGCCGCACTCGAGGAGGTTCCAGACGCTGGTCGGGGATCAGCTCACAGGCTTCCATTTTCCCGCTTCGGTGCTCGCGCCCATGCTGCGGGCGATCGGCGTGCAGGGATTCAGCTTCTTCGACGACCTGACGCCGTTCCTCGCGGACGCGTTCGCCGCACGCGGTTTGAAGATCCCGCCCGACCTCGGCGGATGGACCCGCGAGCTCGGCGTCGAGAAGGTGGCGGTCAGCCCGCTGGTGGTGAACGAGCAGACCTGGGGCGTCCTCTACGTCGCCTCCTCCAACCTGCGCTCCAACGATGCCGCAGCCCTCGCGCTCTTCAGCGCGCAGGTGGCGACCGCCATCGAGGTCGCCTCGTCGATCGAGGATCTCCGGCGCCACAACGCGCAGCTCGAGGCGATCCACCGCGTCGACATGGCTGCGACCGATCAGCGCCTGGAGGTGCTCACCCCCGCGCTCCTCCAGGTCGTGTGCGAGGCCACCCAGTCCGACGCGGCGTCGCTGTACGTGCTGGATCCCGAGCAACAGGCGCTGGTTCTCGTCGCGGAGCTCGGGGCGAGCACGGCCGAAGGCTTCCTGGAGTCCGCCGTCATCCCGCTCCGGGTCGGCGGGAAGTTCGCCGGGAACCTGAACCTGTCGCGGAAGACCGACCGTCCCTACACCGACGAGGAGCTGCAGTCGACGGAGCTGCTCGCAGGTCAGGTCGCGGCGCAGGTGGAGCGGGCGCGCCTCAATGCCGACGCGCAGCGCCGCCTCGAGGAGCTCTCGCTGGTCAACGAGATCGGCGGGCTCATCGCCAACAACCTCGAGCTCGAGCAGGTGCTCGGCACGGCGATGCGCCACCTGGCGCGCATGGTGGATGTTCCCGAGGCGTTCCTGTTGCTGATGGAGCCCGGCCGGAGGGAGCTGCTGCTCCACGCCACCAACGTCCCCCTCCCCGAAGGAGCGGAGTTCCGGATGTCGCTCCACCCGCCCTCCGCGGCGGGGAGAGCCATCGAAGAGGGCCGCCCGGTTCCGATCGAGAACGTGGAGACCGATCCAGGGGGGCCTGATCCGCTCGCGGCGCGGTTCGGCCACCGGGCCACGCTGGCGGTCCCGTTGCTGTCCAAGGGCAACCCGGTCGGCGCGCTGGTGCTCGGTGAGAAGAGCGGTCAACGGCGCTTCACCCGGGCGGAGATCGATCGCGCGGTGGCGATGGCGAACCAGCTCGCCGCGGCGATCGACAACGCCCGGCTCTACGACGCCCAGCGCCAGCGGGTGGAGCAGCTTCGGCTGCTGCTCGACATGGGGCGGGTGATCACCGGCTCACTCGAGCTCGAGCCGATCCTCCGCGAGGCCGCCCAGGCGCTCGTCCGGATGATCGGCGCGACCGACTCGTTCATCTGGCTGCTCGAAGGCACCGAGCTGCGCGGTCGGATCTGCTCCGCACCCGAGCACAACGCGCACTTCTCCTCGTTCCGCCTGCCGCTGTCGGAGCCCTCCGCCGCTGCGATGGCAATCCAGCTTCGTGCGCCGGTGCGGATCGAAGACGCGCTGACGTCGCCCGAGTCCGCGCGCGAGCTGGTCGACCGGTATCGCCAGCGCAGCCTGATGGCGATCCCGCTGATGCTGCGCGACCTCCCCATCGGTGCGATCGCCGTGGGAGATCGCCGCGGCCCCCGGAACTTCACCGAAGACGAGGTGGAGCGCCTGCTCCTCATCTCCCGTCAGCTCGCGGTGGCGATCGACAACGCGCGGCTGTTCGAAGACCTCAAGCACAGCTACCTCGAGCTGTCGCGCGCGCAGCAGGAGCTGGTGCGGCGCGAGCGGCTGGCAGCGCTGGGCGAGCTGTCTGCGGTGGTGGCGCACGAGGTCCGAAACCCGCTCGGGGTGATCTTCAACTCGCTCGCCTCGCTCAAGCGGATGATCCCGCCGGACGACGACGCTCGGATGCTGCTCGGTATCGTCGGCGAGGAGGCGGACCGGCTGAACCGGATGGTCGGCGATCTGCTCGACTTCGCGCGCCCGCACGAGCCTCAGCTTCGGCCCGAGTCGCTGTCGGACGTCATCGGCGGTGCGCTGAGCTCGATGAAGCGCGCGATGGGGACCAGCCCGGTCGAGATCCGGATGCAGGTCCCGGAGGAGCTGCCTCCCGCGCCGGTGGACGCACAGATGATCCGGCAGGCGATCCTCAACCTGGTGGGCAACGCGGTGCAGGCGATGCCGGGCGGCGGAAACGTGACGGTGCGCGCCGAGGAGGACCGTCGGGGCGGCGCCCGCGTTCTGCGGATCGACGTGGAGGACGACGGGCCGGGCATTCCGCCAGAGCTCGCCGACCGGATCTTCCAGCCCTTCTTCACCACGCGCGCGGCCGGAACGGGGCTGGGCCTGGCGGTGGTGAAGCGCATCGCGGACGCACACCGCGCCGAGCTGACGCTCCGGCCGACGCCCGGCAGGGGCGCGACGTTCACGCTCTGGCTGCCGATGTCGCCGTAGCCGCGCTCAGCCGCCCGCTGCGGGGAGCTTGCGGAACGCGTCGCACTTCTGTCCGGTCAGCACCTCGAGCGACTGCTCCAGCATCGCGAGGGGCTGCTCGCCCACGAGCCGCGCCACCTCGTTGCGCGAATCGAGGAACACGAACGTGGGCACGCCGCGCACGTTGAACTGCCTCGCCAGCGCCGCACCGTTCGGCTCGCTGACGTCGACCCGGGAGACGCTCACCCCGCGTCCGGCGCAGTCGTGCTCCGCCGCGGCGACCACCGGCGCCATCCGCTGGCACACCGTGCAAGTGCGGCTGACGAACTCCAGCATCACCCGGCCTTCGGGGACGGTGGCCGTCGAAACCCCTCCGCCGTCCGCGTCCAGCGACACGCCACAGCTTCCCTCCGGCGCGCCCTCCGAAGGACCGGAGCAGGTCGCTCCG
>JBAWAM010000941.1:0-12711 GCA_049589315.1 Myxococcaceae bacterium | reverse complement strand
GGCCCATGCGGCGCCCATCGCGGAGGCGGCCCCGGTCGCGGCGGTAGAGCTTGCTGCGATCGAAGGGGCCGCCGCGCCGGTCGCGGTGACCTCGACTGATCCGTTGAGCTGAGCCTCCCGCCGAGGCTGGCACGCTCTGGCTGCGTCGTCGTTCGACGCAGGCGGGGAGCGTGTGCCCAATACCACTGGTCGCTCGACCTTCGGGTTCGCACCCTCTGTAGAAGGGTGTGGACCATTGCAGAGCGATCCTTGGGCAGGCTGGCGACTTTGGGCGAAGGTGAGCGCGTTCCTCGTTGCCTACGTCCTGCTGGTCGCAGTCGCGTATCGCATCGCCTGGTCGTCCGGTGTCCTCTCGCCCTTGTGGTGGCCGCCGACCGGGCTGGCCCTCGGCGTCCTGGTTCGAGCGCCCACCCGCGCCTGGGCACCTCTGTTGATCCCCCTTGCGGCGGCGTTGTTGGTGCTCGGCTTCATGGGCCTGCCGGAGCCGCGACAGCCGCCGCCCGTGGTCGGCGTGGTGTGGGCGGCGGGCGACGTCGCCGTGCCTCTCATGGGGGCCTGGCTCATCCGGCACCATGGAGAGCCGCCGTTCGCGTTCCAGCGCCCCCGGGAGGTGCTCGTCTTCGTGCTGTGCGGGGTGCTGGCGCCGGCCCTGATCAGCTCCGTGTTCGTCCTGCTCGGTGTGGCGGTCTGGCCGGGTGAAGCGCCCGAGGTCAACGCCTGGGGCCCGTGGTGGATGGGCGAAGTCCTGGGCATCCTGAGCATCGCGCCGGCGTTCATGACCTGGCCTTTTCCGGGACAGCGCCTGCTGAGATCGGGCGCCGGCCGCCTGGAGGCATGGGCCCTGCTCGCCGGCATCGTGCTGGTGAGCGGCGCCTCCTTCGAGCTGCCGACGCCGGGATTGCAGCTCCTCGTGGTGGCGGGCGCCACCGGGCCACTCCTGGCCTGGGCCGCCATCCGATTCGGCGCGCGCGAAGCGGCGTGGGCGACGACGTTCCTCGCCGTGATCGCCACCGGTCGAGCCCTGGCCGGGTCTGGCCCGTTCGCCGAGACGGGGCTGCAGCCGCACGAGCGGGTGTTCTACAGCGCCGGCTTCTTCTCCCTCGCCATGCTCATGAGCCTGCTGGTGGCGGCGTTCGCCTCGGATCGTCTCAGGGCAGAGACCTGGCAGCGGCTCCTGCTGGAGGCGACGACGGTTCTCGGCGACTCCGCGCCCCTGGGTGAACGCCTCCGCCGGTTGACGGACCTGGTGGCCTCGCGGCTCGACGTGAGATGTGAGCTGCGCATCGGCGGTGAATCCTTTGGCGCGCCCCTGGAGGGCCAGGCGCTGGTGCTCCCCGTTCCTCGATGCGACGGCGAGCTCGCGATCGAACCCCCGCGTCGCCTCAGGCACCTCGACCCCGCCGAAGTGGAGGCTTCCAGGCTGCTGGCCTCGAAGATCGCAGGCGCGTGTGAGCGGGACCGCCTGGTTCGCGAGCTCGAGGCGCAGGCGCGGCGCAACGAGGAGTCCCTCGCGCTGTTGGACTCGGTGCTCCGCAGCGCGCCCGTGGGGATTGCCGTCCTCGATTGCGAGCTCCGGCTCCTCCGCATCAACGAAGCCATGACCCGGATGAACGAGATCTCCGCCGACAGCTACACTGGCCCTCGGGTGCTGGAGAAGGAGGGCCTTCGCAGGGTGCTCGAGACGGGCGAACCGGTGGTGGCCGCCGAGGTCTCGGGAGAGCCCCTCTCCCGACCCGGTGAGGAGCGGACCTGGAGCGTGACCTGGTTTCCGGTTGCCGTTCCGGGGAGGGCTCCGCACGCGGTCTGCGCATTCGCCTCGGACGTCACCGAGCGCAAGCGGCAGGATGACCGGCTTCGCACGAGAGAGGAGCGGTTCCGGCGGCTGGCCGAAGCAATGTCAGACATCCTCTTCACCCTCGACCCACAGCTGATTCCGAGCGATGGGTCCGCTCGTTGGTCCGCGTTCACCGGCCAGGTCGAGGATGAGCTTCGGTCGGAGCGTTGGCTGGAAGCCGTCCATCCGGACGACAGGGAGAAGGTGCGATCGGATCTCCAGACGGCCGCTTGCCAGGGCACGTCCTCCCGGACGGCGTACCGCCTCAGGTACCACGACGGTTCGTATCGACACGTGGAGAGCTTCGCTGTCCCGATCCGCGACCCGCGCGGCACCATCCGCGAATGGGTGGGTGTGACCACGGATGTCACCGAGCGGGTCCGGGCCGAGCAGGCGCGGGAGCGCGCCCTGACGGAGGCTCAGGAGGCGGTGCAGGTGAGGGAGGACTTCCTCTCCATCGCCGCGCACGAGCTGAAGACACCGCTCACGCCCCTGTCGGCGCGACTCGACATGATCCAGCGTCGGGTCGAAGCGGGCCAGCCCGTCGATCTCGCGTCGGTCCAGAAGGCGCGGGCCGCGTTGAGCCGGCTGACCTTCCTCATCGGGGACCTGCTCGACGTGACCCGGATCCGTTCGGCGCGTCTGACCACCGCGCAGGAGCCGGTCCCGCTGAGCGAGCTCGTTCGCGAGGTGGCCGATTCGTTCCGTGAGCAGGCGCCGCTGCACCGGTTCGAGGTCGAGCTCCCCGGCAACCCCATGTGGGTCAAGGGAGAGCGCTCGAGGCTGCTCCAGGTGTTCGACAACCTTCTCGACAACGCGATCAAGTTCAGTCCCGAGGGCGGTCGGATCGGCATCGTCCTCCGGGCGGAGGGCGACCAGGCGCACCTGTCCGTCTCGGACGAAGGCATAGGCATTCCGGCCCAGGATCATGCGGACCTCTTCGATCGCTTCTTCCGGGCGCACAACGTGAGCACCCGCTCGTATGGGGGACTCGGCCTGGGTCTGTACATCAGCAGGGAGATCGTGGAGCTCCACGGCGGTCGCATCTGGCTCGAGAGCGAGGTCGGGAGGGGGACCACGTTCCACGTGACCCTGCCCTTGATGACCGGCGTAGAAGCGGCCGCTCAGCTTCACTGACCGGCTAGTGTATTTGCGGGGGCGCCGCCTCGGGTTCCCGGGTCACTCCGGCGCCAGCCCTCTCCGCCTCCGGCGTCCACATCTGCGGATCGTTGACCCGGTGCTCCTCCGTCCCCGACACCGCGATCTCCTGACCGCGGTGGGAGATGACCAGGGGCGGTCCCTCGAGAAGTCGATAGCGGGCCTCGCCCCGCCGGAGCTGGACCTCCAGGACCGAGCCGCGCACGCGGAGCCTGAACCGCAGCAGGCTCCAGTGCGGCGGCATCACCGGCCGGAAGGAGATGGCGCCGTCGTAGTCCCGCATCCCGGCGAAGCCGTAGACGAACGCCATCCAGGTGCCCCCGCACGAGGCGACGTGGATGCCGTCGCGCACGTTCCCGTGCAGGTCGGCGAGATCCAGGGAGACGCTGTCCATCAGGTACCGATGGGCCACCGGGACCTCGCCCACGTCGCACGCGACGATGGACTGGATGCACTCGGAGAGCGATGAGTCGCCGGTGGTGATGGGGTCGTAGTACTCCCAGATGCGCCGCTTCGCCTCGGGCGAGAACTCATTCCCCAGAAGGAACGCCGCGAGCATCACGTCCGCCTGCTTGATCACCTGGTGGCGGTAGATGTCCAGCGGGTGGAAGTGCAGGAGCAGGGGATAGCAGTTCGGCGAGGTCCCCTCGAAGTCCCACGGCTCCAGGTTGAGGAAGGCGTCGTCCTGGGGATGGACCTGCTCGTCCTCGTCGTAGGGGATGTACATGGCCTCCGCCGCGCGCCGCCAGAAGGAGGGCTCCTCGGGCTGGAGCCGCGTCGCCTTGACCAGGTCGTCGTATTGCTCCGGTCGATGGACGCGGAGCTCCTCGACCGTCTGCGCCGCCATCTGGAGGTTCTCGCGCGCCATCAGGTTCGTGTAGGTGTTGTTGTCCACCACCGTGGAGTACTCGTCCGGACCGGTGACGGCGTTGATGACGAAGCGTCCCTCCTTGTGTTCGGAGAAGTAGCCCAGGTCGGCCCACATCCGCGCGGTCTCGACCAGCATCTCCGCCCCGTACTTCTCGAGGAAGGTGCGGTCGCCGGTGACGTCGACGTACTTCCGGATGGCGTAGGCGATGTCCGCGTTGAGGTGGTACTGCGCCGTCCCCGCCGCGTAGTAGGGCGAGGCTTCCTCGCCGTTGATCGTGCGCCAGGGGAACAGCGCGCCGCTGTGGCGCAGGTCCCGGGCCCGCCTGCGCGCCTCGTCCAGCATCCGGTAGCGGTGCATCAGCAGACTCCGGGCGAGGTTGGGGCGCGTATAGTCGAGGAATGGCAGCACGTAGATCTCGGTGTCCCAGAACACGTGGCCTTCGTAGCCTTCGCCGGTGAGGCCTTTCGCGGGCAGCCCGTTGCCTTCGACCCTCGCGGTGGCCTGCATGAGCTGGAACAGCCCGAACCGCGTGGCGAACTGGAGCAGGTCGCTCCCCTCGATTTCGATGTCGGCGTCGCGCCAGAACGCCTGCACACGCTCCTCGTGCTCCTGGCGGACCGCCCGGGCGCCGCGCTTTTGCGCCCACTTCAGGGTCTGACCCACCCGGAACATCAGCTCGTCGAGCACCCGGCGCCCCGAGTGGTGGAAGGAGAGGAACTTCTCGACGCGGAGCGGCCTGCCCGGCGCGACCTGGCCGGAGATCACGTACCGACTGACCCGCGGATCCTCGTACAGGGTCGTCTCCACCGCGTCCCCGCGGACGACGTGCTCCATCCCGCAGGCCATCGCGAGGCCGCTCTGGCGGGTGGTGTAGGCGCGCAGGGCGCCTCCATCCGTATGCAGCCGGCCCTCCGGTTGGAGGGTGCCGGGAGGGAGGGAGCGGCGGCGCGGGTCCGCGGTGTCGTCGACGGCCTGCAGGTGGGAGGGATCCGCCAGCTCGGAGGAGAGGGTGACCGACACCGGGCGGTCCAGCGCGTCGATCTCGAAGACCAGCAGGGCCAGATGGCGCTGGACGAGCGACGCCAGCCGCCATGAGCGCACCGCCACGCGGGCGCCGTCCGAGAGCCGCCAAACGGCCTTCCGCTCGAGCACGCCGCGGTCCAGGTGCAGGGTGCGCGAGTAGGACAGGAGGTCCACGTGCGGGGGGTCGAACTGCGAGTCGTCCACGAAGAGCCGGATCCGCATCCCGTCCGGCGCGGCGACGATCGTCTGTCCCGTCCGCGCAAGGCCGAACGCCTCCTCAGGATAGTGGATCGGCCAGGTCTCGTAGAAGCCGTTGAGCAGGGTGACCGGCCGGAAGCTCGGGGCGCCCTCCTCGACGCTGCCGCGGATGCCGAGATAGCCATTGGACAGCGCGAGCATCGACTCGAGCTGCGGCGTCATCTCCGGCGCCGGCGAGGTGATCTCCAGCGCCCATGGATGGAAGGTCGTGTACCGGGCGATCAACGCGCGGCTCTTCGACCGGGCGAGCATCCGATGCAGCTTCGGCCCGTGGCGGATCCCCTCCGCCAGGGGTAGGAGGACCCACAGATCGGAGATGACGAGATTGGCGCCCGCGGACCACAGCTCCGCTCCGGTGCCCCTCCGGCCAATCCCCACCACCAGACCGAACCCGCCGTCCCGCGCGGCCCGCACCCCGGCGACCGCGTCCTCCACCACCATGGCGCGCTCCGGCGAAACCCCGACCTCCCGCGCCGCCTCGAGGAACATGTCCGGCGCGGGTTTTCCGGCGAGCTTCCGTTCCGCCGCGGTGCTCCCATCCACCACCACGTCGAACAGGCCGGTGATCCCCGCCGCCGCCAACACCGCGCGCGCGTTGGCGCTCGAGGAGACCACCGCGGTCCTCACCCCGTGTGCCCGCAGCGCCCGGACGACCACCACCGCCCCCGGAAAGACCTCCACCGTGTCCGGGCGGATGAGCGCCTCCACCCGCTGGTTCTTGCGGGTCCCCAGTCCATGGATGGAGTCCTCCTCCGGCGGCGACTCGGGGGTGCCTTCGGGGAGGGAGATCCCCCGCGAGGTGAGGAAGGAGCGCACGCCGTCGCTGCGGATCTTGCCGTCGACATAGCGGAGGTAGTCCTGGGTGGTGAAGGGCTCGAACGGGGTGCCCGTCCGGTCGGCCCTTGCCAGCATGAACGCGTCGAACATCTCCTTCCACGCCGCTTCGTGGACCCGGGCGGTCGCCGTCAACACCCCGTCGAGGTCGAACAGCACAGCATCGAAGCGGGCGCCTCCGCTGGTCGTTGCCACCGCGTCTCTCCCTTTGCGCAAACCTGGGGATCGCCGTGGGCGGCGGACACCGCCGGGGCCCGAGCGCTCGGCTGGGTGCTTCTCCACACAAAAGGCAGGCGGGCGTGTTGACGCTGCTCGCGGGACGGTGCTAGCCAGACAAACCGAAACATGAATCGCCCTTCAGGTTCTTCAGCGATGACGACGCGACCGCCGGCGACCCGCCGCGGGCAGAGGACGCGGCAGCAGCTGCTCGAGGCCGCCGCGATCGTCTTCGCCGACAAGGGCTTCGAAGGGGCGTCGATCGTCGACATCACCCAGGGGGCGGGTGTCGCCCTCGGGACGTTCTACGTGTACTTCCGGAACAAGAAGGCCGCGTACACGGAGCTGGTGGACGAGCTCGGGTCGCGCGTGCGCCGCTCCATGGCGGAAGCGGTGGAGGGGCTCTCCGACCGGATCGAGATCGAGCGCGCCGGCTTCCGCGCCTACTTCGAGTTCGCCGCCAAGAACCGGAGCATCTACCGCATCCTCCGCCAGGCGGAGTTCGTGGATGACGCGGTGTACCAGAACTACTACCGCCGCATCGCGGAGGGGTACACGCGGGGGCTGAAGGCGGCGATGGACGCGGGGCAGATCCGGCGTCAAGATCCGGAGAAGCTCGCGTACTGCCTGATGGGCATCGCCGACTTCGTCGGGATGCGCTGGGTGCTGTGGGACGGTGAGGCCCAGCTCAGGCAACTCGTGGACGAGATCATGGAGTTCGTCGGCAGAGGGGTGATTCCGCCTCCGCCGAAGGACCCCACCGCAGTTGGGGCGAAGCGGCCCCGGAGCCGTTGAAAGCCAGTACATCCAGGAGGTAGTTCATGAAGCGCAACAACTTGATTGGTCGTCTCTGTGCGGTGTCCCTCTTCGCGGGCGGGTTGATGATGGGCTGTGGCCCTGACGCCGACCCGACCCCGACCCCGCCTGCCAAGAAGTTCGACACCCCGGTGAAGATCAGCGCATTCTTCGAGGGGAAGACGCTGGTGATGGAGAAGGACAACATCCCGACCCACCCGAACGGGTTCCTGCAGGACCTGGATTTCGGCGCGTCGAGCCAGTGCTACCACAAGGTCACCATGGTGGCCGAAGGCGGCAACTTTGCGGTCACCAGCGATCTCGGAACGATCACTGGATCTTCGGGGGTCGGTACCGAAGGATCGTGTGACCGCACGACCAAGTCGAACACGCTGTCTTTCAAGTCGAAGACGGTGCTGATCGAGAACGTGAAGGATGACGGCGCGTGCTTCGACGTGACCTACACCTATGACGGGTTTGTGCAGGAGGGTCGTGCGAGCCTCAATGCCGACGGCACTTTGCTGAGCCTCGAGATCTTCCTGGGCGCCGGCAAGGCCACGGGCCACCGCTGCGCGGACGGAGCGGTGGGAGCGAAGACCGTGAAGTTCAATGCCGCGGATTTCGCGGGCAACGCGATCCAGAAGTACACCATCGGCGCCAACTAGGCCGAGTCGAGCATGGAGCAGCCCATTGGCACGTCAGTCCGCCGATGGGCTGTTCTGCTTCTCAAGACAAGGAACACCTCTGGAGGAGGTTTCAGTGAAGCAACGAAACGGGTTTGAGCTCTGGGCGGCGCTGATCGTCATCGCGATCGCCCTGCCTGCGGCGGCACAAAGTCCAACGACGCCCCTGCCAGGGTCCTCGTATGGCGAGTGGAAGGCGGAGAAGGAGCGTGACGATGACGCGCCGCTCTCCGAATTCAGGCTCATCAACTACTTCTTCGTTCGCGCCTCGCTGACCAACCAGTTGGCGGATCCGAGCGGTCTGGCCGGCGTGTCGCTCGGGCCCATCGGCATGCCCGCCGGAAGCTCGACCCGCGTCGGTAGGGACACCGCGGGCGGCTACATCGAACAGCGATGGATTCCGGTGATTGAGTACGCCCCGTGGTTTGTCGACGGCCTGGCCACGTTCCGCGCCCAGTTCGAGGTCGACTTCACGTGGGGCCGGGCGGCCAACAGCATGCAGCACAATCAGGGCGGCGGCTTCAACGCCGACCAGATCAACATCCAGACCAAGAACGTCAACGTCTCCCTGTACCCGACCCACAATCCGAACGATCTGGCGATCGTGATCGGAACCCAGTCGATCTACGACTCCATCTACGACCCGGCGCGGGTCGGCCTCACCGACATCATCAAGACGGGCTACAAGCTGGCCTATCTCGGCACCGACGCCACCGGTATCTCCGCATACAGTTCGTACGGGAACCTCGGACACGGGAAGCTGAGCTTCATTCCCATGGGAAGTGCCCAGCCGGACCGGGCGCTGCTCAACGATCCGAGCCTGGCCTTCGTCTATCTGATGACCGCCGACTACGCGTACCCGATCCAGCCCGGCACTGTGCTGGGACTTTCACTGTGGCGGCTGCAGGACGACACCAAGGGAGATGCCTACGCCTATGAGGGCCTGGTCAAGAGCGGGCCTTCCTCTTCCGGTCTCGGTTCGTTCACCGGTACCCAGCGCTTCAACATCGAGAAGCCCACCGGCTCGGTGAACTACGTGGGCGCGAACTTCCACCACAACGTGGACTTCAGGACCGGGCCCTTCGCCGCATCCGGGTTCGTCATGTACAACCGCGGCTCCTTTACCAGCAGCAACCCGGACACCCTGCTGAACAAGTCCGTGCTCGTCGACGGCCTCGGCGCGAACCTCGAGCTGGCCTGGAATTACGGCCGCACGGCCGCGGACGTGATCAGCCTCGAGGGCATGTTCTCGACGGGCGACTCAGATCCGAGCGACGGCAAGTACTCGAGCGCGTTCACCACCAACTACTACGGGCTCCCGGGCGCGGTCTGGTTCAACCACAAGACCCTGCTGCTGTTCCCCTTCACCAGCACGGTGAGCAACTACAACGGCGCGGTCTCGGACATCTCCAACCAGGGCTTCGGCCTCCAGGCGGGGATCCTTTCCGCGGCGTACGACCTCATCCCCCACAAGCTGAACCTGAAGCTGGGAGGCGCGTTCGCGCAGAGCGGCGTGACTCCGCCCGAGCTCACCGCGGGTGTTGCGCGGGGACGGACGATCGGCACGGAGATCAATGCGGAGATCAAGTACCACATCCGCTACCTCATGACGGTCGGTCTGCACGGCGGCTACATGTTCCGGGGCGACTTCTACAACGGGAGCGAGCAGGTCACCGCCGATCCCTACGCCCTCTTCACCACGTTCACCTGGTACGGATTCTGACCTGAGGTGCTGAACATGAACATCCTTCGGACATCCCTGGTCGCCTCGCTGCTGGCCCTCACCGCAGCGGGGTGTGTGAAGACGTACAAGACCACCCCTCCGCTCGCGTTCCGCGACTACGACTACTCCTCCTTCGACGGGACGCCGTGGCCGCTGAAACGGATCGCGCTCCCCGAAACCACGGCCAACTACCAGTTGGCTCGTCCGCTGGAGCTCGCGTACGTCGAGCTCAACCCCGAGGGGGAGCAGACGATCATCTTCGTGCACGGGCTCGGCTCGTACCTGAAGTTCTGGCGGGCGCAGCTCGACGTGTTCGCCAGGAAGGGCTACCGGGTCATTGCGGTAGACCTTCCGGGCTACGGCAAGTCGGACAAGCCGGCGACGTTCCCGTACACGATGGAGGCGATGGCGGACGCGGTGCGCGAACTCGCCACGCTGGTGAACGCAGAGAAGCCGATCGTCGCGGGCCACTCGATGGGCGGCCAGACCGCGCTGTCTCTGGCGATCCGCTACCCGGACGCGGTGAGCGGGCTGGTGCTCACTTCGCCCGCCGGGTTCGAGCTGTTCACCACCCGCGAGAAGGCCTGGTTCAAGAAGGCGATGGCGCGCGGGCTCATCAAGGGGTCGCCCGAGTACGGCATCTGGGGGAGCGTGCGGTACTCCAACTTCTCCCGCTGGCGCCCCGAGTTGGAGTGGCTGATCGAGGAACGGGTGCGGGTCGTCAGCACGCCCGAGTTCGACAGCTACGCGTACGCCAACGTGAGGACGGTCGAAGGGTTGACCCGGAACGACTTCGTCCGGGACAACCTGGACAAGGTGACGGTGCCCACCCTCATCGTCTACGGCGACCAGGACCGCCTCATCCCCAATCCGTTCCTCCACGCCGGACCTGTCTCCGAGATCATGGCCTACGGCCACTCGAAGATCGCCGGATCGAAGCTTGTCGAGCTCGCCGGGTGCGGTCACACCGTCCAGCTCGATTGTCCCGCTGAGTACAACGCTGCAGTTGCCGAATTCCTCGCACAATAGACCCGGGAGGGTATGTGACGAATCGCGCTTCGCTGTGGGCAGTACTGGCCGCAGTCGTTTCGCTGAACCTCGCGTGCAACGCGGAGCCCAGCGTCAAAGTGGACGACTTCGGTAAGGACGCGTCGACGCTGGGAGGCATCCAGCAGGTGACAGGGTTCGGAAGCAACCCGGGCGCGCTCAACATGTACAAGTACGTCCCGGCGAATATGCCGTCCAACGCGCCGCTGGTGGTGGCCATGCACGGCTGCACCCAGCGGGCGGCTGACTACGCACAGATCGGCTGGAACGAGCTGGCGGAGAAGCACAGGTTCTACGTGATGTATCCGGAGCAGACGTCGGCCAACAACGGCGCGTACTGCTTCAACTGGGCGGGCGAATACGGCGATCCGACGAACATCCGGCGCGGGGAGGGGGAGAACCTCTCCATCAAGCAGATGGTCGACAAGATGATGGCCGATCACTCGATCGACGCGTCGCGCGTGTTCGTCACCGGGTTCTCCGGTGGCGGCGCGCAGACCGCGCTGATGCTCGCGGTCTACCCCGAGGTGTTCGTCGCAGGCGGCATCCTGGCGGGTATCCCGTACAACTGCACCACGACGTTCTCCGAGGTGGCGGGGTGCCTCACGCCCGGGAAGAACCGCACGGCAGAACAATGGGGGAAGCTCGTGCGCGACGCTGTCCCGTCGCACACCGGTGCGTATCCGCGGGTGGCAATCCTCCAGGGGACGCAGGACAACCTCGTCAGCACGAGCAACCGCATCGAGTTGCTCGAGCAATGGACCAACGTTCACGGCATCGACATGAACGCGGACGCGGCAGGCACCCTCGATGGCTATCCGCACAAGCAATTCAAGGATGCGGGCGGCAAGACGCTGGTGGAGACGCTGGACATCACCGGGATGGGCCACGGCGCGCCCATCGATTCCAGGAATGCCTGCGGGACCGCCGGTTCGTACCGGCTGGACGTGGGCTTCTGCTCCTCGAAGTACCTCGCTGACTTCTTCGGGCTGACGGGGCCGGTCACCGACCTCCACGCGCCGACCGTGGACATCAAGACGCCGGCAAATGGCGCGACGGTCAGCGGGCAGGTGACGGTGCAGGCCACGGTCTCCGACGACGTGGGCGTGACCCGGATCGAGTTCTACGTGGACAACGTCCCAGCCGGAACGGACACGAGCGCGCCCTGGGAGTTCGCCTGGAACACCGCTTCCGTGGCGAACGGCGTGCACACGCTGAAGGCGGTCGCCTTCGACGCGTCCGGCAAGAGCGGGACGGATGACGACATCTCCGTCACCGTGAGCAACGCGCCGGGCGGCGACACCACGCCGCCGATCACCAGCGCCTCGCCCGCGGGTGGGAACTACGCGCAGGCGGTGACCGTGACGCTCACCCCGAACGAGCCGGCCTCGACCAGGTACACCGTCGACGGGAGCGCGCCGACGGCCCAGTCGCTGCCCTACACCGGGCCGATCTCGATCTCCGCGAGCACGACCCTCCGATTCTTCAGCGTGGACACCGCCGGGAACGCGGAGGCGGTTCGGACCGAGGTCTACACGATCGACATTGGCGGCGCCGACCGCCTGGCTTCGATCGCCGCGGAGGACGGCTACGTCGGCAAGTACTACGCGAACGGCGTCAGCGCCTCGACGCACAAGATCGGCGACGCCGGCTCCTTCAACAACGACACCTGGCGCACGATCCTGTCGTTCGACACGAGCGCGATTCCCGAGGGGGCGACCCTCAACGCGGTGAAGCTCCGCGTGTACCGCAAGAGCCTCACCGGCAAGGTGAATGGCATCGACGTGGACATCAAGAGCGGCTTCTTCGGAGTGAGCAGCAGCCTCTCGCAAAGCGATTTCCTTGCGGCCGCGTCGGCAGCATCGGTTGCGAGCCTGAGCGTGCCGTCGACGGACGGCGCGTTCAGCGAGGTAGTGCTGCCTGCGTCGGCGCTGTCGCACGTGAACAGGTCGGGGCTGACGCAGATCCGGCTGCGGGCGCAGACGCCCATCGACTTCGCCTCCGACGTGCTCGAGCTGCACGGGGGCGAGGACGTCGAGTTGGCCCCGGTCCTCGTGATCTCCTACTGACGATTGCCGTTCTGGTTCCCGAAACCCGGCGCGCCGGCCTCCTCTCAGGGAGCGTTCGGCGCGTCCGCTCTTCGGGAACCGTTGGTGCGGACGGAGCACCGGGGACGGTCAGGGCCGGCGCGTTGCTCGAGGGGGCTTGCGGGTTCTACGCGCGCTGGCGGCGCACGCGGCGGGACTGCGACCACAGGCCCAGCAGGGTG
>JBAWAM010000940.1:0-4095 GCA_049589315.1 Myxococcaceae bacterium | reverse complement strand
GGAAAGGACGGCGGCACGTTGGTCCGGCGGATCACGGCCCTGGAGATCACGCCCAAGTCCCTCGAGCTCAACGTCGGCGCGATCTCCGGCGTGACGGCGGTGGCGACGTTCGACGATGGCAGCCAGGCGGACGTGACCGGCTCGGTGCAGTGGGTCGCCCAGCCGTCGGACGTCCTCCAGGTGGAGGTGTTCTCGGCGGAGGACAACCTCGCGCGCGTGGAGACGCTGAAGGAAGGCGTCGCCCAGATCGTGGCGCGCACCGGGAACATCCAATCCGACGGGTGCACCGTGACGGTGAAGACCGCGCCGACCGGTACCGACGGAGGAACCCAGCTCGAGGAGATCCGCGCCGTCTGGGTCACCCGCTTCGCGTACAGCACTGCGGCGCACGTCACCTCGATCATCAACAGGGCCGCAGACGCCGGCTTCAACACCGTCTACTTCCAGATCCGCGGGAACGGTGACGCCTACTACAAGTCCAACCTGGTGCCGTGGGCGCAGAAGCTCACCGGGACCCTGGGGAGGGATCCCGGCTGGGATCCGCTGCAGTTGGCGATCGACACTGCACACGCGCGGGGGATCCAGCTCCACGCGTATTGGAACGTCTTCTCCGCATGGCCTACGCCCTCCGGGTGCGGCGGCGCAGGGACGTGTGCGTGCACGCCGACACAGAGCCAGAGCGACTCCTGTACGCTCCCGCCGGCCTCTCCCTCGGGGATGCCCACCCACGTGCTGCGCACCCACCCGGAGTGGATGGCCGTCACCCAGGCCGGCAAGAATGTCGACAGCGAGTACTACTGGTTTTCGCCGGGGAACCCCGCCGTGCGACAGCATCTGGTCGCGGTCGCCGACGAGCTGCTGACGAAGTACGACGTCGACGGACTCCACCTCGATCGAGTCCGCTATCCCGGGAGCACGTACTCCCATGATGCGGCCAGCGTCGCGGCGTACGAGGCCATCCCCCAGGCGCAGCGCCCCAGTTGGCAGGACTGGCAGCGGCAGCAGGTCAACGGGACGGTCGAGGCGCTCTACAACGTAGTGAAGCAGCGTAGGCCGAAGGCAGTGCTCTCGGCGTCGGTGTGGGGGATCTACAAGGCCCTGCCCGGCTGCAGCACCTCCCAGGGATACAGCGGCTACTACCAGGACTCGATCGCCTGGATGAAGAACGGGCAGATCGACGCGATCGTCCCGATGATCTACTGGGACATCGGCTCCGGGTGCACCGATTGGGCGAAGCTGCTGGACGGCTTCCTGGCCGGATCGAACGGCCGGCACGTGGTCGCGGGCATGCACGCGCTCGAGAACGACAAAGCGCCGCAGATGGATCGGATCAGGGCGCGCGTGGAGTACGCCCGGACCGTCGGCGCCGCGGGGCACAGCATCTTCGCTTCGACCTACCTGGAGCCGAAGAGCTCAGGTTCGCCTACCTGGACCGAGCAGTGGTCGAAGTTCCCGGCCGCGGGCGGGCCGTACACGCAAGACGCCGGCCTCCCCGAGATGACGTGGCGCTGAGCAGTCCCCTCCCCTATTCTCGGGGGGCATGGCGAATCAGCCCGTCTCGCTTTCGGCAGAGATCGAGTTCGCGACCGCGCCCGCGAACATCTGGCAGCTGATCGCGGACACGAACCGGCTCAATCACTTCTCTGGGAATCCGGCGCTCCGCGTATCGCCCCTGTCGGACGACCGTGCGGAGCGCTTCAGGATCCAGTCCCGGGCCGGCTTCATCGAGCTCGACTTCGACGAAGCGCCCTACGAGTGGCGGCAGGGAGAGCGTTTCTCCGTGCTTCGCACGCTTCGCTCCGGGCCGGTGCGCTCGTTGCGCAACGTGTTCCGGCTGTTGCCGCTCCCAGGCGGCGGAACCCGGCTATCGATCACGGTCCAGATCCTGCCCCGGTACTTCCTGGGACGACTCGCCGCCCACACCGTCGGCAGGGTGATCCTGGGTCGGGTGCGGCGGGCGCTCGAGCGCCAGGGCCGCAGGCTCCTCCAGAGCGGCGCTTCGGCCGTCGGTGAGGCGTCGTCCTCGGTGCTGGCGGGGCCGTACGAGCGCGCGGCCCAGGCGCTGCGGGAGCGTGTCTCACCGGACCCGCACGCGCTGGCCGAGCGCGTGCTGGAGCTCGTCCGTTCCGGCCCCGACTCCTTCCTGGGCAGACTCAGACCGAAGGCGCTCGCATCGGACTGGGACGTGGCGTCCGACGCGCTCGTGCCCGTCTTCCTCCACGCCGTGCTCTCGGGGCTCCTCGAGCTGAAGTGGGAGCTGATCTGCCCGAGTTGCCGCACCGGGACCGAAGGCTACGCCGCACTCGCGGACGTGCCCGACCAGGGCCACTGCCAGTTCTGCGATCTCGTGTTCGGCGTGGATCTGGACAGCGCCGTCGAAGCCGTGTTCCGGCCGCAGCCGGCGGTGCGCCCGGTGGCGGAGGGGCCCTGGTGCATCGGCGGCCCTGCGCGGACACCTCACGTCATCGAGCAGGTCATCGTCGCGCCGGACTCGAACGTGCAGTTCACTGTGCCCGCTCAGGCCGGCCGGTATCGCCTGTTCGGTCGCGGTGGCGCCGTGGCCCAGGTCGAAGTGGAGCCCGGGAACGCGCCCGCGGTCGACGTCCGCTTCGAGCCGACGCGCTTCGATCCGCCCGCGTTGCGCGTTTCGCCCGGTGGCGTCATCCGGCTCGCACACCCCGCCCCCCTGCACCGTCACGTGAAGCTGGAGCACGTGACCTGGGCGGATCACGCGCTGAGCGCCCGCGAGCTCGGGTTCCATCCGGAGTTCCGCCGCTACTTCGGGCGCGGGCTGCTGCGACCGGGACAGCTCCTGACGGTCTCCCGGATGTGCGTGCTGTTCTCGGACCTGACCGGCTCGACCGAGCTGTACAGCCGGGTCGGTGACGCGACCGCCTTCCAATTCGTCCAGGACCACTTCGAGTACGTCGCCTCGATCGTTCAACGCAGGCGCGGGACGATCATCAAGACGATCGGCGACGCGGTGATGGCCGGCTTCGAGGACGACGCGCAGGCGTTGAGCGCAGCGGTCGAGCTGCAACGGGGCTGGGACGCCTTCCTGACCGGGTTCCCGTCCGCCTCGGCGTGCCGACTGAAGATCGGTCTCTTTGGTGGGCCCTGCTACGCCGTCTCCGCCAACGGCCAGCTCGATCTCTTCGGACAGAGCGTGAACATCGCGGCACGACTGCAATCGTCGGCCGGCGCCGGCGAGATCATCGCCCCGGCGTCGATCGTCGAGGCGGTCGAGCAGAACGCGTTCGCACCGCTCGTGGCCGCTGATCGCTTCGTGCCGGAGCTCAAGGGTGTGACCGCCGCCCCGGCGGTGGTGCGGCTCAAGGCGAGCTGATCAGCACGCCTGAGTTCGTCACTGGCCAGACCGTCTCAGGGACCGGGTTGCGTACGTGACCGCCGTCCCCATCGCCGATCAGCGAGTATCGGCGGTGGCCTCCCGCACCTCCAGCGGAACGGGGCGCTTGACGTGCATCGTCCCCGTTCCGGCCGGAATCAGGACCTGAAGCTCGTAGCTGCCGGGGGCGAGCGGCTCGGTCCGGTGCACCTTCATCGGTCGGCCCAGGCCCCCGCCGCCCTCTTCGGAGCGGAGATACTTTCGGAGGGTCTCGTACTCCGCTCGATGGACGAGCTTTCCGCCGGGACGCAGCCCCACTTCCAACGTGGCGCGGTCGCCAGGGCAGATTTTGCCGATGATCCCGCCGCCCCCCGTCTCGTATACGAGGTCGACGCGCTCACCTCCCTGGGTTGCCTTCGATTCGAGCAGGAAGCACGTGTCGAAGCGCAGCCAGACGTCTCCATCGCTGGAGTTGGTCCAGGTCACGTCGTACGCGAGCTTCTCGCCTGAGGCCGCCTCGAGCTGCGAGGGGGTGACCTCGATATGGACGGCGCCCTCCGGCGCGGGCGAGTGCGCGAACGAAGCCACCCGGCAGTTGGCTGCGATCTGATCGAATTCGAGCCGCGCCGCTCGGCAGGGCTCTTCCGCGGGAGCTGCCGCTTCGGCCGGGGTGGCGAGCGCAGAGGAGGGCGTGGAGGTCGCGCAGGCGGACGCCAGCAGCGCGGAGGCAGACAGGAGATAGGAACGAG
>JBAWAM010000939.1:0-4281 GCA_049589315.1 Myxococcaceae bacterium | reverse complement strand
CCGGAAGCGCCGGTGTCGACGCCGCTGCGATGGAACGAGGTGACGCCTCGGCTCGATCCGAAGAAGTTCAATCTGAAGACGATGCGGAAGCGCATCGACAAGGTGGGCGATCTCTTCGCGCCCGCACAGCAGGGACGGCAACGGCTGCCGCGTTTCAACGCCCAGCGGTAGGTCCTCTTGCGCCCTGCTCTGCTCGATGTCCCGAGCCGGCGGGGAGGCTGCGATGAACTGCCACGGTTGTGCCGGAGAATGAGCGCAAAGCACCGGCGCTCCTCTGGCGCCCCGCGGCGCCGCCATTCTCCGGCACAGGGCGCCTCCCGGAAGCGATCCCCTCACCTCCGTGTCCCTCCGCCAGACCGCACCTGGCCAGAAGACGTTCAGAGCGCGGGATCGCGACCCAAACGCGCTCTGGCGCACGGTCGAGCAGGCCGAACACATGGAGCGCCGAGAGAGGCAGAGCGTGCCGTGTTGATTCGCCTGAGCGCGATCCCACACGGCATCCTCCGTTCGCCTGGACCTGTCGTCCACCTTGCGATCCATGGCGCCTCGCCCGGCAAGCCCGGCCGGAGGCCTTCCTCACTCAACTCGACGCACGGCGTCCTGGAGCACGGATTCGCGTCGCGTGCCTGGACGGTGATCTCTGCCGCCCGGCGTGAGCCGCGCGCTAAGGAAGAACGCACGCAGTTCGGAGCCACGGCCCCGCGGTCATCAGGGCCAGTTTGGCGCCGATCGGTTGACGTTCTTCCCTAGCTGGTCGGCCGGGAGGGCGTCCCGTCGAACTGGCGAATCCTTCAGCGCGCGCCCGAACCCGATCCCCGCTTCAACGCCGGAGGGATGATCTGCGGGATGCGTGGGTTGTGTAATCCTTCCGCCAGATCGCACTCCTCGCCCGGGTTGATCTCCGCCAGCGGATCGGCGCGCGTCCGCGGCTGGGCGATCGGCGTAATGGGCCGGCCCATTGCGTTGGCATACAGCACGGACTCGAGAGCTTCGGAGATGGCGTAGAGCAGCGCTGCATCGCGTTCCTTGCCGGGCTCGGCGTGGTTAGCGTCGCTCCGCTGCGCATCCAGACCGGAGGAACCGCGCGCACGTCCGCGGTTTCCACCACCGGCCCACCCGGTAGCCGAATCGACACTGCCGGGCCGCTCACTGCGCCCAGGGGCGCCGTCACGACTGCCGGAACGAGCCGCGGTGACGACTCTCTCCTCGGAGCATTCGTGGCAGCCGCTTCGCCGTTCAGGCGATTGCCTGGTCCACCTGTCACCTGTTCCAACGAAATCACGCCGTGCTGCGCCGCCGCCAGCCGCCCACACACCTCATCCGCCGTTTCCGTTCGCATCTGGCACCCCCAAAGGGTGCCGGATGCGAAGAGATCCTGACATCCCGTCGGGCGGCGTGCCTGGCAGTGGCGTAGTGCGTGGGCAACGCACTACGCCAGCGGAATTGCCCTGCGCCAGGACAGTGACGTGACGTAGGGCAGTGACCCGGACAGTGACGTCGTGCGGGCGTTGGCGTCCCGCGTGCGCCGCCATTCTCCGGCACAAGTGCACCCCTGTGGCGCTCACCTCACCGTGCACCGCGGGGCGGCGGGGCGGCTCCGACTGAGGCGTGAGCTGTGGCATTCACCCTGCGGACCCGCGATCCGTGCCAAAGGCGGCATGGAACCCAGCGGCCGGCCGATCATTGCGTCTGCGCCCGCTCGTGCGAGGCGACCTCGTGCCGCCCGGACCGGCCGGCCCGCGAGTCCTCATGCGTCGACATGACCGATCAGGACCTCGCACTGCCATGCGGCCATGGGGGCGAGCCGCCAGGCGAGCAGGCGGTGGGCAGCCGAGCTTGGGGGCGCCATCGGCACGGCTGATGGGTGCGGGGTTGGCCTCTCGCGGACGGCTGGTATGAGTGCGGCATGAGCCAGCTCGAGCCCCCTGTGTCGCTCACCTCGGACGCCGCCGCCGACCGGCGCTTCTATGTGTTCACTGCGGTCGTTTCGGTCCTGGCGCTGGGACTGCTCGGATGGCTCCTGATCCTCCGCGAGGCGGACCCGACCTCGGGTGTCGACCTCCGCTTCATGCCGGCGGTGAACGCGTCGCTCAATGCGCTTGCGGCCACGATGCTGACGGCGGGCTGGGTGGCGATCAAGCGGGGTAACCGGAAGCTCCACCAGTACCTGATGGTCTCCTCCTTCGCGGCCTCGTCGCTCTTCCTGGTCGGGTATCTCGCGTACCACTACGTGCACGGGGACACGAAGTTCCAGGGAACGGGCGCGATCAAGGCGATCTACCTGAGCATCCTCGCCAGCCACGTGCTGCTCTCGATGTTCGTCGTCCCGCTCGCGCTGGTCGCGTTCTACTTCGCCTGGAAGAAGTCCTTCGCCCGGCACAGGAAGGTCACCCGCTGGCTCGCGCCGATCTGGGTCTACGTGTCAGTCACCGGCGTGGTGATCTTCTTCATGCTTCGAGGCAGCGCCCCCGCGGTTCCCTGATTTTTTCGTGACGGAAAGCAGGCCCTGGCCCAATAGCCCGTTCAGAGAGGGTCACGCCATGGGTCTGTTCGATTTCCTGAAGAAGAAGCCTGAGATTCCGCACGAGGCGCTCACGACGTGGGTGCACCGGCGAACGCACTTCGAGATCCTCAACGAGGTGGCACGGCAGCGCGGACACGAGCCGTTCAAGGCGGGGAACATGGGCGATGTGTTCGGCACGGTGCCCGCCCTGATGACTGAGGACGGCCCGATCGCGGTCACATCGCAGCACTTGAAGGCGCTGGGGCTCTCGTACAAGGACGCCAGCATTCGCGCGATGATGAACGTCGGTGAGGCGTTCTCCTCCGTGCCGTTCTCGAACGGGCTGTGCGTCTGGAAGGGACCGAATGCGGAGGCGACGGTCGTCCTGATGTCCCTGCTCGCCGACCAGATCCCGTTCAAGGGCAGGCCGGTGGCGATGGCTCCCGCGGCGAATCTGGGGCTGATGGCGGGCGGCGAGGACGTGGAAGCGCTCGAGCGAATGCTGGAGATCGCCGAACGCGCCTATGCGCAGTCGGACGAATTCCGCTCTCTTCGGGCGGTGTCCTGGAAGGACGGAGAGGTCTCGGCGTGGCTCCCTCCGGAGGGGCACCCGCTCCGCGCGCGCTTCATCGCGGCGGCCTCGAAGACGCGTCGCCACGAGGCGGAGGCGCTTCACGGGATGCTCGCGGCCGACCGGGCCCCGCTCACGCACCTCGCGGTCATGCCGGCGGACCAGGGGGGACAGCTGGTCGCAGGTTGGATTCGCAGCGCGAACGTCATGATGCCACGCGTGGACAGGGTCGCGCTGATCGATACGGACGACGCGCCTCACGCCCGGGTGGAGGTGGATTTCGACACGCTCCTCGAGGAGATGCCTGAGGCATTCGAAGAGGTGCCCCTCATCGGCGAGCACCGGGTGCTCTACCGGGCTCGCGGCGAGCTCTTTCCGAGCCCTCGTGAGCGCGCGTTCCTGCTCGAACGGATGGCGTGGGATCGCTCGCACCCGGACTCGGAAGACCGGGAGGTGCCCGGGGAGGAGCTGCTGGCGCTGTGGGACTCGGGCGCGCCGCTGCTCGTCAATGTGTTCCCGGAGGGCGTCGGGCTCACCGCCGCGGACCGACGCTACGCCCTGGTGACGCAGGCTCAGTTCGGCGAGCGGTTCAGGACGCTCCCGGCCCGGGACAAGTTCAGCTTCCACTTGCTCTCGGGCGACGACGGCGCGAGTGAGGCGCTGGCGTCGCTCCGGGACGAGCTGGAGTGCGAGCGCCCGCAGCTGATGTCGTCCTTGCACGTGGAGACGCTCAGGGAAGCCTCGGAGGCGTCGGCTGGAGACGAGATGACCGCGCGGCTCGCCGCGGACATGGCGAACACGCTGGAGCCGATCCGGCTGTTCCCGATGGTGCGCCCACCCGGGTACGACGAGGGATCGACCGCCAATGAGCTGGGCATGGTGAAAGGCGCTTCGAATGGGAAGGCGCTCGAGGTGAAGCGTTTCTCCCGACTCTCCCGGCAGTTCCATGAGGGGATGTCGCTGGAGCTGGTGTCGGACCGGGGAGAAGGGATGACTCCGCTGAACTCGGAGTTCGTTCCGCCGGTGCTGGTGGATGCGTTGTGGCGATCCGCGATGCTCAACCTGCAAGCGGCGAGTCTGGTGGCGCTGACGCTCGGCCAGGCCGGCGTGTACGAAGGACCGTGGCGCGACGACTACGATGCTTCACGTGTGTTGCTGCTGCCGGAGCTGGTGAAGGCCTGTGTCGTCAAGGGCGCGCCGCTGATCT
>JBAWAM010000938.1:0-1502 GCA_049589315.1 Myxococcaceae bacterium | reverse complement strand
GACCTTCACCGCGACATTGCGCTCGAGCAGCAGCCGCTTGAGACGGTCCGCCTGCCCCAGCGAGCCGCATGCGACCACCGTGGCGATGCTTTGGTCGCGCCAGCGATTCAGCCGGTCGAGCAGCGGCGTGAGCGCGCCCTCCTCGCCGTGGTGGGAGAGGATCGCGTCGCGGAGATCCTTCGTGGTGGCGAAGCCGAACGCGACGGACTCCGACTTCCCGTCCGCATCCCCCATCCCGAGATCGAGCGACAGCCCGCCACCTTCGAGGACCCGCAACGTGCGCAGCCGCCCGGTGAGCTCCCCCGCGCCGAGGTAGTGCAGCGCCGGCGGCTCCGCGAGCTCGCCCAGATTGACCACGTTCGCGTACTCGCGCTCGAGCTCCGCCTCGAGGTGGGCGACGGCGCGATCGATCCCCATCGGGTCGTCCAGATAGAACAGCGGCTGCCGCGTGCTCCACTTGCCCAGATAGTCGAAGACCGTGGAGAGCCCGCCCGCGAAGAAGCCCGGCAGCATCGCCTCCATGCCGACCGAATGCATGCCCTCGCGGATCGCATCGAGCCGCTCGCGGACCCTGGAGGTCGGAATGTTCGTGCGCTCGGCCGCCGCGCGGATGGCCGCCTCCGCGTTCGGACGGGTGTGCGAGTTGAAGAGCAGCTCGCGCGTCGGCGGCAGCACGAGCTCCTTCAGCGAATCCACCGTGCGCTGCGTCTCCGGATCGAAGGCGCGCATGGACTCGATGATGTCGCCGAAGAACTCCAGCCGGACCGGGCGCGGGTAGAGCGGCGAGAACACGTCGATGATGTCGCCGCGGATCGAGAAGGTGCCGGCGTCCTCGACGAGCGGGACCGACGCATAGCCCATCTCCACCAGCTTGCGCGCGAGCGCATCGCGTTCGTAGTCCTGCTCCACGCGGACGTGCTCCGAGAGCCCGGACATCAGCGACTGCGGCAGCACGCGCTTCATCAGCGCGCGGATCGAGAGGACCAGGGCAGGGAAGCGCGTCGCCTGGTTCAGGTGGAAGAGCGCGCCGAGCCGCCCACTGACCAGCGTCGGATCCGGCGAGAGCTCGTCGTACGGGAGGACCTCGTCGCCCGGCATGTGGACGACGTTCGGGTGCAGCAGATCGCCTTCGCCGCCCAGGAAGAAGCCAAGGTCGTGCGCCAGCTTCTCCGCCTCGTCCTCGTCCTGGGTCACGCAGACGAGCGGCACCTCGAGCGATCGCGCGACCCGGGCCAGCAGGTAGCCGCGCGCCGAGCCCTTCAGGTTCTGCGTGCGGACGCGCACGCCCTGACCGTCACCGGTCGGAGCCCGGAGCGCCTCGAGCAGGCGTTCGAGACTCCTCCCCGTCGGGAGGTCAGTGGGAGGACGGATAAGTTTGGATTCCATGCGAGGAAGCAGGCGGGCGACGCCGTAGATACGGGCGCGCCGCCAGCTGGTCAACGCAGGAACAACCGAGGGTCAGGCGACGCGTTCCTCGCGTGGAGTCGCCTGCCAGCCTCCCC
>JBAWAM010000937.1:0-2256 GCA_049589315.1 Myxococcaceae bacterium | reverse complement strand
GCCTGAGCCAGCCCCACCAGCTCGCCACGCTCGGCCCCGTCAGGCCGCTCACCGTCCCAGCCCGCACTCCACCTCTTCTGTGGGGGGGCCCCTATGGCCCCAAGCTGCCGACGGCCCTGCCTTCGATCCGCTGCCTACAGCTCCTGACGTTCCTGGCTGTCGCGAGAGCCTGGGACGTCGTCAACCAAATCGGGCGCGGTTTTGGCGAGGGACAGCCCAAAGATTTCCGAATGCGGAGTTTCGCGAGTGGAGCCGCCGGGGTGGGACGCTGCACACTCCACAGTGCAGTGTGCACAGTAGACAGTGCAGGTCAACTAACCCCAATCGGCGAATAAATCAGGCCACCAGACGGTGAGCGATCTGCCCATACAGTGTCTCGGTCGCGGGGTTCTGGGTCAGACGGAGCACGTTCCGCCCACCGAGTCGGCTCAGACGCCCGGCCCGGGCGATGAGCAGGAACCGAAGCGTGCGCATGCTGCGGAAGAGGTAGGCGTAGGTGCGCTTCCGGGACCGGGGCTTCGGTTCGGCGAGGGTTTCGAGTTGGAAGCTGCGGATCAGATTGTGGGCCAGGATGCTGAGTTGCTGCCAGGCGCTGTTGGCCGCGTAGTGCTTGGTCGGGACCACGTCGAGCGCGAACTCGCCTTTGAGTTCGGCGAAGGTCTTCTCCTGCGCCCCACGCCCGCAGGCAAAGGCCCACAGCGCCGAGAGTCCCAGCGGCAGGTTCGTGGCCACGGCCGAGTACTCGTAGTGCCCGTCATCGGGAGTGAACAGATCGAGTTGGAAGTTCCGGCGCGTTTCGTGGTGGACGTGCTTCCGGTACAGGACCACGCGCAGGCGGAGATTGTTCCACTGTGGGATGACCAGTTCGGTCTCGTGGCCGGTCACGCCCGGCGCCACCGGGTGCCAGCGTCGGCACGCGGCGGCGATCGCCTTGAGCGGAAGCCAGCTCCAGTACCCCACCTTGATCGCGTAGCCACAGTCCCGGGCGGCGAGCAGGTGCAGAATCCCGCGCTGGAAGAAGGCGGCGTCCATGCGGAACTCCAGGGCCACGCGCCGGCCGAAGCGGCCGCGGAGGTCGTCGATGAGGTCCCGCAGGAACGGGATCGCCTGCTTGGAGTCGTGGACGTTCCCGGGCCGGTTCTTCAGGCGAAGGATGTGGCCCGTCTGGGCCACGTGCGCGACCAGCGGGTAGTAGCTCGGGTCCTTCCGATGATGGGGGTTGAAGCCGCGGAAGGCCCAGCCGACGGTGGCCCCCGTGCGGATGACCGACCCATCCACGTCGATCGTCAGGCGCGGCAGCTCGAGCCGGGCCAGCGCCTCGGTCACGAGATCCCGATTCAAGGCGACGAGCGGCGCCAGCGTCTCCTGCGTGAACTGCCGCAACCAGTCGGCGACCGTCCGGCGGGTGGGCAACCGGGCCAAGCCACAGAAGCGCGTCACCAGCGGATCGCCGCCGAGGTAGCGCAGGTGCTCGAGGCGCCGGGCCCCGACGTAGAACAGCGCCAGCAGCACCATCGCGATCCGCGCACTGCCGTAGTCGCTGCGCAGTCCTCCGAAGGCCTGACGCAACCGCGCCCCCAGATGGATCTGGCGCAGATAGCGCCCGAGCAGCTCCAGGCCGCCGTACGAGGTGAGCGCCTGGGGGACGAACTGGATCGTGAGATCACCCTTGACCACCCGCCGCAGGGTCGCTATCGTCAAACGCATCAGAGGGGCCTCCAGTGTGCGAGGGAGCGCATTGGCGTGTTCTCCCTTGAGACCGCATTGGAAGCCTCTCTGATTCATGTTTCCCGCTGTTTCCCGTCCCGCTTATTCGCCGATTGGGGTTAGGTGGCCGACTGTACATGCACGTGCATGCATCAGCAAATCCGAAGGGCACTTGCCACGAAGGCCAGTGGTCACCCGGGCATAGTTTGGGCATAGTGTGGTCAGGGCTGCCCTTGACCACAGGCCCCAACAAACCTCACGCCTCATTCACAAGCAGCGCCACAGGAAAGCTACTGAACACGTCGGCCAGTAACAGAGCTCCGCGGTCCACCGTGAGGCGCTCACCGGTCAGTGGATTGACAAGCCATGGTCCGGCGTCGGGCGGCACGAGCAGCCTGGTCTCGTCGCCCCAGTAACTCTTGCCGAGCGGAAGCTGTTCGAACCCACGGCGGGCCAGCAGGCGGGGGACGATCGTGAGCGCGATGGCCCCCTTCGCGACTCGACCGAAGGCGAGTACGTATTCGGCGAGTGGTCCGCGGCTTTCCAGGA
>JBAWAM010000936.1:0-15412 GCA_049589315.1 Myxococcaceae bacterium | reverse complement strand
CGCCTGCGCCCTCGCCTGCGGCCTTGGCAGGTCACGCTGTGGCGGCATCCGAGCGCCCACCGTCGGCGCCCCTCCAGCGACCGCGTACAGCCGCTGACGAAGCAGCTCCTCCTCCTCGACCTCCCGGGGCAACGGCGGCGCAGGGGGTGGCGGCCGGATCGCCGCGTACTTCGGGGTCGGCGTGGGAATGAAACGTTCGCGTTCGCCGAGCTTCCACGACGCCAGCTTCGGCATCTCCGTCGCCGTCGCAGGGACCGCCGTCGAAAGGACGAGCTTCGCGTTCGACCAGTCTTCGCCGCTCTCCTGACTCACCAGGCCGGCGAAGGAGACCTGAACTTCGCCGCGCTCCGGCGCGAGCTGGAGGTCGTAGGTGGGAACCCACCGGGCCGGGCCCACGAAGTACGTCATCTGGACCGTGACCGCGCCGCCGTCGCCGCGGACCGTCGGCACCACGCGCCAGCCGCCTTCCCGGCTCGCACCGCCGAGCAGACGCGCCTTCTCCACCAGCCGAGCGCGATCCCGATGCAACGACTGCTGCGTCGATTCAAGCTCGCGGGCCCGCGCCTGGGACCGGGCGAGGCGGTCGGAGACGAAGGACATCGTCGCGGCCCATCCCGAGCTGTCCAGCCTGGGCGCGGGCCGCAACGCTTCTTCCGGCACCGTCGGCACCAGCTGCATCAACGTGTTGCTCTGGGTGCGCCACGCCTGGAGCTGCTGCTCCACGAGCGATGTCCGGGCGTCGAGCGCCTCGATCTCCGCGAGCAGCTTCCGCGCCTCGTCCGCCGGGATCGCCTCCGGAAGCACCTGCTCCACGTCGATCCGCTCCACCGAGGCGCCCTCGCCCTGCACGTCCACCCGGACAGTGCTGACGTCGGCGCGCTCCGGAAGGACCGGCAGTTCGACCCGCTCCGTGCCCGAGACGCGGAGTTCGACCGAGCGCGTCACCCGCGCGCGATCACTGTAGACCGTGACCGCCGAGATCGGCGCGTCGACGGCAGCGGCGACGACGAGCGGCGCCGCCAGGAAAGCGAGAACCATGAAACCTCCCACAGCTTCGGACGTCCGACGCCGCTTCGAGGTTCCATTCTGCCCCAAATCACGGGAGCCGGCCGACGCACGTCGGCGGCAGCCGGTCCCGGTGAGTTGCTAGGCCGCCACCTTCGCCGCGCTGGCCTCGATCAGACCGTAGTGACCGTCCTTGCGGCGGTAGACCACGTTCATCTCCTTCGAGGTCGCGTTCGTGAACACGAAGAAGTCGTTGTTCATGAGGTCCATCTGCATGACCGCCTCTGCCACAGTCATCGGCCGGACCAGGAACTCGTTCGTCCTGATGACGCGCGGCGTGTTTTCGATCACCTCCGGCTGCGAACCGTCCTCCGGGTTCGGCACCGAGATGACGTCGTGGCGCACGCGTCGCTCCACCAACTGGTGATGCACGAGCTTGCGACTGTGGTGGTCCTTCAGCTTGTCCTTGTAACGCTTGAGTTGGCGCTCGATCTTGTCCATCGCCAGGTCGATCGAGGCGTACATGTCCTCGCTCTTCTCCCGGCCCCGGAGAACCCAGCTACCCGACTGGATGTGGATGTCAGCGTTGTGCAGGTGGCGCTCGAGGGACAGGACCACGTGCGCTTCGCCTGCGCGATCAAGGTACTTGTTCACCCGTTCGACCTTCTCGCGCGCGTAATCCTTGAGGAAGTCCGACGCGTCCATGTGTCGAAAGGTGATGCTGAGCTGCATGCCTACCTCCGGGTGAGAGAGAGCTTCGGGCTGAGCTGCGTTACGGATCAGAAACGACCACTTCATTGAAAGCAAGCGGCTGAGCGTCCCGCCTGCATGGGTGCAACACCGATTCTTCGAGGCTATTTCTTGCCAGGGCAGCACGTGCGGCGATCGCGACCTGAGGGTAGTCCCAGAGACCACATTCCGGACGTTCGCGACGGGCTGCGGCCGAATCCGACTGATCGCGCCAACTGCCGGTGCACACGACGACGCCGCCTCACCACGCGAGTGCGTCGCGTCTTACCGACGCCTCTGTCAGTAGTACTTCTTCCGCTTCGAGCTGGGGAGGATCCCGAGCACCTCGCGGTACTTGGCGACGGTGCGGCGGGCGATCTCGATCCCCTGCGCCTTGAGCAGCTCGACAATCTTCTGGTCCGAGTACGGGTTCTTCGCATCCTCCTGCGCCACGATGTGCTTGATGTGGTTCTTCACCGCCTCGGAGGCGATGTCGTCGCCGGAGGTCCGGGCGATGGAGGAGTTGAAGAAGTACTTGAGCTCGAAGATGCCCTGCGGCGTGTGGACGTACTTGCTGGTGGTCACGCGCGAGACGGTGGACTCGTGCATGCCGATGTCCTCGGCCACGTCGCGGAGGATGAGCGGCTTGAGGTGGGCGATGCCCTTGTCGAGGAAGTCCCGCTGGAACTTCACGATCGACTCGGTGACCTTGTAGATCGTCCGCTGACGCTGGTGGATGGAGCGGATGAGCCACATCGCGGAGCGGAGCTTCTCCTGGACGAACTCCTTGGTCTGACCGGGCTGGAGCGCGCCGTTCTTGAGCGCGTCGCGGTAGGCGCCGGAGATGCGGAGCTTGGAGAGGCCGTCATCGTTGAGGACGACGGTGTAATCCTCGCCCATCTTCATGATGTAGACGTCGGGCGTGATGTACTGCGCGTCGTCGCCCGAAAAGTTCCGGCCCGGCTTGGGGTCCAGCTTGAGGAGCAGCTTCGAAGCCTCGACCACCTCTTCGAGCGTGAGCTTCATCTCCCGGGCGATGGCCGGGAGGTTCTTGCTCTCGAGGAGCTTCATGTGCCGCTTGATGATGGTCCCGAGCAGGGGCGCGGCGGCGTCGTGGATCGCCTCGAGCTGGACGAGCAGGCACTCGACGAGGTCGCGGGTGGCGCAGCCCCGGGGCTCCAGCCGCTGGATGCGGCGGAGGGTGCGCTCGGCGATGAACATGGGGACGTCGGCCTCGTTGGCCAGGCGGATGAGCGGGTCGCCTTCCACGTCCTCCAGCTTGAGGTAGCCGTCGTCGTCCAGGTTCCCGAGGATCAGCTCGCCGACGCGGCGCTCGGCCTCGTTCAGCTTGAGCACCCCGAGCTGCTCGCGGAGCAGGTCGGTGAGGTACTCCTTCTCGACCAGGTTGGCCTCGAACGAGGGGAGATCCTCGAGGTCCACGTTGCCCTTGTTGGACGGGGTGGTCGGCTCGTTGAACTGGTAGCTGTTGAGGTACTGCTCCCAGTCGATCTCCGGGGCGTTGTCCCCCTTGAACTCCTCGGGCTTGTCGTTGACCGCGCCGGCGCCCTCCATCGGGGGCGCTTCGAGGTTGTCCGCCTCCAGGGAGGCCTCGCCCGGCGCCTTCTCCGAGAGGTCGTTCGCTATCTCGTCAGGCTGCTCCAGGAGCGGGTTCTGCTCCAGCTCCTGATGGACCTGCTCGATCAGCTCCATCCGGGACAACTGCAGCAGCTTGATTGCCTGCTGCAGCTGGGGCGTCATGACCAGCTGCTGCGAAAGCTTCAGGCTCTGCTTGAGTTCCATTCCCATCCGCTGCCCTCAAGGACCGTGCCAAGGTACCAACAACCCCGCCGTTACGTCTACCATGCCCGAATCGCGGCATAACGCTTGCTTGAATGCAGAATTCGTCAATGATTTTGATTGGTTGCGAATTTACTGCGCTAACCGGACAAACGAGGGAGACCTGCGTCCCACGAATCTGCGTTCGCGAGGAAGGGAGGAGGCAAGCGAGCAGGCACGTCGGCCCGGCCGATGCAAGCGGGTCAGGCGCGAACGGTTGCCTGGGAACCGATCAGGAAGCCGGGTCCCAGACGAACGAGTCGCCCAGGTACACCCGGCGGGCGCGCTCGGACGAGGCGATCTGCGCCGGGGTCCCCTCTTCGAGGATCCGCCCCTGCGCGATGATGTAGGCGCGGTCGCAGATCCGGAGCGTGTCCCGGACACTGTGGTCGGTGATCAGGACCCCGATCCCCCGGTCCCTCAGCAGCGCAATCTGCTTCTGGAGGTCGCCCACGTTGATCGGGTCCACGCCCGCGAACGGCTCGTCGAAGAGGATGAACCTCGGGTTGGGGATGAGCGAGCGGGCAATCTCCGCCCGGCGACGCTCACCGCCCGAGAGCTGTTCACCCAGGCTGTCGGCGACATGGGTCAGCCCGAACTCCTCGAGCAGCGCGTCCGTCCTCTCCTTGCGGGCATTTCCATCGAGCTTCTTCTGCAGCTCGAACACGGCGAGGAAGTTCTCCCGGACCGTGAGCTTGCGGAAGATGGACGACTCCTGCGGCAGATAGCCCACGCCGCGCCGGGCGCGCCGGTGCATCGGCATGCCCGTGAGGTCCAGGTCATCCAGCCGGATCACCCCACCGTCCGGGCGGACCATGCCCACGACCATGTTGAACGAGGTCGTCTTCCCCGCCCCGTTCGGCCCCAGGAGCCCGACCACCTCCCCCTGCCGAACCGAGAAGGAGACCCCGTCCACCACGCGCCGACGGCGGAAGGTCTTCTGCAGGCCCTCCGCAATCAGAATCCCCCTCTCCCCAGACGGCGCTCCGGAGCTCATCGCCGTCCCCCCGCCGCGGCCGGCGCCTTCACATCCTCCAGCACCGCGCGCGCGTCATCGACGACCATCAGGTCCCTGCCCGAGAAGAAGGTGACCTTCGTACCCTCGAGCACGGAGCCACCCTGCCGAGCCTGAGGCTTGCCCGTGAGCGACAGCCGCTCCCGGATGACGTCGAACTCGGCGCGCTGACCACTCGCCCACTTGTCGCCGTCGACCGCCTGGACCCGCCCCGCGCACTCCAGCCGCTTCAACTGTTGCCGGTCCGAGTAGATCGCGATGGCCCGGTCGCACGTGAGCGTCGTCGGCCCCTTGATCGCCTTCACGTTCCCCGTCAGCACCGCCCTCCGTCGACGCGCCTGGAGCTCGAAGTGGTCCGCCGAGATCACCGTTTCCAGCCCGGCCGGGCCCGAAGAGGAGGCGCCCGCCGCGACGATCGTCGCGTCCACGACCGTGGTGACATCCCGGTTCGTCTCGAGCGTGACCTTCGAGCCCTCCATGAACGTCGAGCCCTGTCGTGCCTTCGGCGTCCCCGTCACTGTCAACGTCCCGGAGACGTTGTCGAACACAGCGTGTTCCCCATGCGCCCAGCGATCCCCGTCCGTCGCCTCGACGTTGTCGGAGCATTGGACCCGGCGAATCTCCCGGCCGTCCGAATACTCCGCGATGGCGCGATCACACCGGAGCGTCGTCGATCCCCGGACCGCGACCACGTTCCCCGAGAGCACCGCTTCCTTGCGTCGGCCCTGGACCTCGAAGCGCTGCGCCGAGATGTCGACGGACTCCTTCAGCGCGGGCGCCTTCTTCGCCTGCACCGGCGCCGGCGTCGGCGAGACCGTCGAAGCCGGGACCACCGCCGCTGCCGGCTGCGACGCGAAGAACGCCAGGAGGAAGTACTCGATCATTCGTTCGTCCCACCCGCGCCGCCCAGCCGGCTCTGGACATTGCCCTCGAAGACCAGGTCCTCGGTGGTGAAGTCATAGCGGAAGCCATCCGCCGTCACATCGAACCCCGGGCCCGTCGCATCCACCCGAGTATCCCCCGAAGCGACCATCCCGACCCCATCGACGTGGGCGCGGTCGCTGACGGCCCTCAGGCCGGAGGAAGAGCGGAGGAGCACGCCGCCGAACCCGTCCGCCTGCTTTGAAGACAGGTTCCCCGTCGCCCTCGGCGCGCGCAGCTCGAGGTCGGACAGCTCGCTCCCCTTCCGACGCTCCGACGGAAACTGGAAGACGACGTCCGAGCCCTCGAACTTCGCCGAGGACCGGTCATAGTCGAGCGTGGTCATCCGCCCGGTCGCGACGAGCTGGTCGCCCTCCCAGGAGAGCACCGTGACGCCGCGGAGCGAGACCTGAGGCGGGAGCTCTTCGTCCTGGCCCGGGCCCTTCTTCGGGATCGCGTCGGCGCACCCGGCGAAGGCCCCAAGCAGCACCGATGTGAACAGCAGCACCCGAGATCTCATGATGGTCGCGTCTTCCACCGCTGGTGCATCCAGACCCACTGCTCCGGCGCCCTTCGGATGGCTTTCTCGATCTCCGACGAAAGCGCCGCAGTGAGCTTCAACACGTCCTGCTCGCGGTCGTCGGAAGGCTCCACCGGGAGCTCGCGCATCGTCAACCGGTACCGCCCGTTTGATTGACGCTGACAGAAGCCGAACATGAGGGCAGCGCCCGTGCGGAGCGCCAGGTCGGCCGGCGCCCGAGGCGTCGCGGCGTCCACGCCGAAGAACGGCACGAAGACCGACTGCACCTTCGTGTCTTGATCGATGACCAGCCCCAGGATCTCCCCCGCCTTCAAGGCGCGGAGCATCTTCCTCGCCGCGCCGTCCTGGCCACGCCAGATAGAGCCGACCTTGCCCGAGGAGCGGAACCGCTCGACCAGCGCCGTCATCCCCGGAGCCGAGGTCTCCTTCGCGATGCTCTGCGACGGGTACCCGGCCAGCGCCACCCGCCGGGCGAGCAGCTCCCAGTTCCCCACGTGTCCCGTGACGAAGACCACGCCCTTGCCTCGGGCGATCGCCGCTTCGAGGGCCGCTCGGTCACTCTCCGGCCACTCGATCCAGCGCTCGATGTCCCGGTCGATCTTGCCGATGCAGGCGAGCTCGAACGCAGACTGCCCCAGGTGCCGGAAGGCCGCGCGGGCGATGTCGACCAGCTCCTCGGGAGACTTCTCCGGGAAGGCGATGATCAGGGATCTGAGCGCCTTCTTGCGCTCCTCGGTAGCGACCCAGAACGCGAACGAACCGAAGGTGCGACCGATCGCCGCCGCCATGCGGATCGGGAGCAGCGCGATGAGTGCGAGCACCGCGCGGATCAGCGCCGTGCGCACAGAGCGCCTGAAGCGTTTGAAGAGAGGAACACCCATTCACCGACTCGGAGGCATCACCAGGGGAATCGCCTGACGACCGTGACGCCTATAGCGGGTGAAGTCAGAGTCAATCGTTATCACGCGCGCGTCCCGGTGAAGCTCGGCCATCCTGACCAGGCAGGCGTCCGCGAGTGACATGGGGACGTCGGCGTACTTCGCCATCAGCTTCCGCAGCGCAGGAACCTCCTCCTCGAGGGAGAGGCCGATGCGAAGCGTCTGATTCTCCAGCAATTGGAGCACCCGGTCGGGGCCGGACCGCAGCCTTCGCACGAGAAAGCACGCTTCCGCGAGTACCGGCTCGCACACCAGCGCGGGAGGGCGAACGCGCCGAAGCGCCTCGACCGCCCACGTGTGATGACGGTCCCTGCCGTCGAGCATCGCGACGAGCGGTCCTGTATCCAGGATGACCTCGACCGTCACTTCCCGAAGCCCTTCATGTGCTTCGGATTCCAGGACAAATCCCCGGGGCCCTCGAGCGAGCCGACGAGATCGCCTGCCCGGTCGATGATCGATTCCTCGGGCGCATCATCGAAGTGCTCGATGGCCTCGCGAATGACGGCAGACCGGGTCGTCCCCCGCTGTTTCGCCAGACGTCCCACCTTGGCGGCGAGACGTGCAGGAACTTTGACGGTCAGGGTCTTCATCGTAGTCCGGTAATACGCTCGCTCTCAAACGTAATACCACAGGCGAGATCGCCGCAATCCAGTGTGTGCTAGACCGCCAGCCATGGTGCGCTCCAGCGAATACAACTTCGACGGACTGGTTGGCCCCACGCACAACTACGGCGGCCTCTCGCCCGGTAACGTCGCCTCGACCACGCACGGAGGGTTGGAGTCGAACCCGCGCGAGGCCGCGCTGCAGGGGCTGGCGAAGATGAAGTTCGTCTCGGACCTCGGGGTAGGCCAGGCCGTACTTCCGCCGCAGCCCAGACCCTCGCTGCGGACTTTGCGCGCGATCGGTTTCACCGGGACCGACGAAGAGGTCGTGACCCGGGCCGCGCGCGAAGCCGAGCATCTCCTGCGCCTCTGCTCCAGCGCCGCCGCGATGTGGACCGCGAACGCCGCGACCCAGACGCCCTCGGAGGACGCGCGGGACGGACGGATGCACCTCACCGTGGCGAACCTCCAGGAGATGTTCCACCGCGTGCTGGAGGGCGAGACCACGTATGCCGTGATGAAGGCGATCTTCGCTGACACGCAGCGCTTCGCCGTGCACGCGCCCCTGCCCGGCGGAGGCCACTTCGCCGACGAAGGCGCCGCGAACCACACCCGCCTGAAAGTCGAGGGCCGGCCCGCGGTGCACCTGCTCGCGTGGGGACGGGCCGCCTGGGCGACCGACGTGCCGAGGATCGCGCACGGAGAACCCCTCACCCGTCGAGCCATCGCCACGCCCCAGAAATACCCCGCGCGACAGACCCTCGAAGCCAGCCAGGCCCTCGCGCGACTGCATCAACTCGCCCCCGAGCAGGCGCTGTTCCCACAACAGGACCCCTCGGGGATCGACGCCGGCGCGTTCCACACCGACGTGCTGGCCGTGGGCAACGAGTCCTTCCTGATGCTGCACGAGAAGGCGTTCCTCGAGCACGAAGAGCTGCTGAAAGTCCTCAGCGCCAGACTCGGCGACGCCTTCAAGTACGTGGTGGCGACGGAGAAAGAACTCCCCGCGAGCGAGGCCGTGGGCGCGTATCCGTTCAATTCCCAGATCGTGACCTTGCCCGACGGGAGCATGGCGATCATCGCGCCGACCGACAGCCAGGAGCGGGACGGCCCGCGGCGGTTCCTCGAGCGCGTCGTGGCCGAGGAGAACCCCGTGAAGGCCGTGCACTACCTCGACCTGCGGCAATCCATGCACAACGGCGGCGGGCCCGCGTGCCTGCGCCAGCGGATCCGACTGACCGAGGAAGAGCGCGCCGCCGTGAAAGCCAACGTGTTCTTCACCCCCGAGCTCCACGCCCAACTGACCCAATGGGTGAACAAGCACTACCGCGATCGACTGACCGCGCAGGACCTCGCAGATCCCCAGCTCGCGCGGGAGAGCATGAGCGCGCTGGACCAACTCACCCAAATCCTCCGGCTCGGCAGCGTCTACGACTTCCAGCAGTAGCTGCACTCCCCTCTCCCTGTTCAGGGAGAGGGGATGGGGGTGAGGGTCGATCCATCATGAGCCCTCATTACCCGTACACCGTCGAGTTCTATAAGGAGGAGGACGGCTCCTCGCCGGTAGTGACGTGGGTTGCCAAACGCCAATATTCCTAGCGGAATCGGGAATCTGGAGAGAACCCAATGCGCACGCTCGAAGACCTTGAGGCATTCGTCGAAGCAGAGGCCAGGGCGGAGAGTCAGGCAGCGGTCGCCGAACTCGAGGCAGAGCGTGCCCGCTTCCGACTGGCCCTGGAACTTGGCGACGCTCGCCAAGCGCAGGGCCTGACGCAGATACAGCTGTCCAGGCGCTCAGGTGTGCCCCAGAGCGAAATCAGCAAGGTGGAGTCCGGCGCCAACCCCACTGCGACAACCCTGCTTCGGATCGTCTCCGGTCTCGGCTTCGAACTGAAGCTCACCAGGAAAACCGGTGCTAGAGCCTTGGCTGGGAAGGTGGCGACACGCCGCAGTGTCAGCACGCGCTCCAGAAAACCGAGTGGCGAACGACAACCGTAGGAGAGACGAATGCCGATCCTCTCTGTGGACGAACTTGCGAAAGTACCGTCCCAGACCGACAACCAGGAGCGGGAGGTCCCCGCGGCAATCGCCGAGCTTGCTGCCCAGCGAGCTCGGTTCCGGCTCGCGCGTACACTTGCATTGCGCCGGCCGACGACGAAACGCATGACCGGAGGCACTGAACTCGGCCCCACATCGCCCGAGGAAGCAAGCAAAACGCGTACAGGTCACAAATCATGAAAGCGGCACAAGAATGAAACCGATGCCCACTGACCCGGTGAAAGGCGCCGAAACTCGCGAGTCCAGAAGGGCAGCTCTGGCTTCTACGGTCATCCAGGAAGCGCAACGTGAACTGCGTGGACTCGTCGACGCGGCATACATCCGGTACGACGCCACCGCCGACGTTTGGGAAGTGTTCGCCATCGTGCCGGAGCATGCGGACGACGTCTACGACACCCTCCAGGAGGTTGAGGACCGTCTGGACGCGAGACTACGCGACCAGGGCACGACCGTGATCGTTCGTATTCGGGCCCATCAGGGCCGGCCTGCCCACGAAATCGCACCAGCCGATTCAGAAGCCGTGTTTGGCTGAACCTCGATGGACCGGAAACTCGTCGAGGTACACCGCTCGCGTTCGGCGTTGCACGAACAGGCTGCGTCGGCGGCGTTACAGCAGCCCCAGACCCGTGAGTGGTCAATCGTGATCCATTTCTACTCCGCACTGCATCTCGTCGAAGCCTTCCTACGCGCGAAGGGCGAGAACATCGGAGCAGAGGATCACGGTACGAGATGGCGCCTCATTCGACAGAATCGAGAGCTCTCCGAAGGACGCGGCCAGCAGTTCAGAACTGCGTACAAGCGCCTCTGGGATTCAAGCAGTCAGGTCCGCTACGACCCTTGGTTCGTGGCCAGGGAACAGGACATCGAAAGCCTCGCTCCCAAGGTCGATCGTTTGCTGCAGTAGCGCTCCTGGCTACTACGTCGCTCAGTGAGTCACTCCCCCATCAGCAGTGCATCCGGCGCCAGCTCATCCCCGAACAACCGGCGCTGCTTGCGAATCTCCTCCAGCTCCCGTTCCTTCCCGAGAAGCCGGTCGATCCACGCCTTCACCTCCGGGCGTTCCCTGCCCTCGATGCGGACACCCTCGCGGACCTCTCGAAGGGCCTCCGCCGGGCGGTTGAGCTGCTCGTAGATCCCCGCGACCTCGTACCGATAGCCCACGTTCTGCGGAAGGATTCTCGACGCAGAGACATACCCATCCAGCGCCTTGCCGAGTCGACCGTCCGCGCGATGCAGCGAAGCCTCGAAGGCGATCAGACTCGCGCGTTCCGCCGGCGTATTCACGAACGGTCCCAGCCTCTGCAGGACTTCACGCGCGTGCCGCTTCTCCCCCGAAGCGTGAAGACTCCGCGCCAGTGCGACCGACAGCCCGAAGTGGCCCACGTTCGTCTTGAGCGCGTCCTCGAGCTGCGCCAACGCCTCCGGTCCGCGACTCATCGCCGCGAGAATGTTCGCACGCGAGAGCGCAAAGTCAGGATTCGAAGGCTCCGCGCTCGACGCGCGATCAATCGCCGTCAGCGCCTGCTCGAGCGCCTTCCTCGAATGCAGATACCCGGCCGACGCCGCCCACAGCTTCGGGGCGTCCGGATCCGCGGCGAACTCCTCGCGCGCCCAGGTGATGAATGCGAGCGCCTCGTCCTGACGGTTCGAGGACCAGAGCCCCCCCGCCGCATCCAGCGCAAACCGCGCCTCCGGAGGCGTCACCCTCTGCAGCTCGTCGAGCGACCTCGCCCGGGCGATGCCCTCGTCTCGATAGTCCGCGCCGCCCGAGCGCCACGCGAGCCGGTACTCCAGCATCGCCTGTGAGCGCCGCTTCATGCGCAGCAGCGCGCGGGCCGCCGTGCGATGTGCCTCCGCGTCGAGCGGGCGGAGGAAGAACGTTCGATTCGCGAGCGCCAGCGCCTGATCCGGCGGGACCGATCGCGAAGCGCCGTAGACGCCCGCGAGCATCCCCGGCAGCGCGTAATCCGCCGGGTGCCTTTCGATGAGCGGCAGCGCGGCAGCGAGCGCCTGTTGCGGCGAAGCCCCCTGCGCGATCACCTCCGCCAGCGCCGCCTCATCCTCCGCGAGCGAGTACCTCCCCGGGATCAACGCAACGAACGCCAGCGCCGCGACCACCGCCCCGCCGATCGCCGTCGGAAGAACGCGGACCCCCACCGTCGACACGCCCCGACGCTCCGAGCCCGCGTGATGCGCCCGGCCCAGAATCCCCAGCAGCATCACCAACCCCAGCGCGGTCGGCGGCAGCTCCGTCGCGAAGTCGAAGACGTCGTGCAGCAGCCCGCCGACGATTCCCGCGAGGGCCGAGGCCTCGACCGTGTCCAGCTCGACCCGCCGCATCGCGGAGAACAGCGCCACGCCCGCGCCCAGCATCAGCAGCAGCCCCGGGACCAGCCCGAACTCCGCCATGAGCTGGAGGACCACGTTCTCCGGGTGCGTGAAGATCCCCGAGCTGCCCTCGACCTGGAAGCGCGTGAACGCCGACTCGAAGGCGCCGCGCCCCATGCCCGCGAGCGGGTACGCCTTCACCGCGTCGAAGAAGGCCGGCCACAGCTCGATCTTCGAGGAGGAGAGCTTCTCGATCGAGTCCGCCGTCTCCAGCTCCGCGAGCAGCTGCTCCGCGGCCAGATACACGCCCACGAACACCACCGAGATCACCGCGACCGCGACCCAGACGAAGGCCGGCGCGAGGAGCAGGCGCCGTCGCCGGTGCTGCTGGGCGTTTTCGGCAGACTCCGACTCAGACTCCGACTCCCGACTTCGGAGCAGCAGCAGGCCCAGCAGCACCTGCGCCGCGACGAAGGAGACAATCCCGCCGCGCGAGAGCGACAGCAGCACCACCGCGCCCGTGACCACGTAGCCCAGGCCCCAGAACCACGCGTGGTGCCGCTCCGACGACGACAGCGCCACGCCCAGGGTGGCCGTCGCGCCCAGCGTGAGGAAGCCCGACAGATGGTTCGGGTTGCCGAACGGACTGAGGACCGGCGGATGCGCCTGTTTGAACGAATAGATCCCGAACAGCGACTCCGCGTTCGCGAGCAGGTGCCCCAGCGACACCAGCGCGACGGCGATCCCCGACACCGCCACCCCGACGAGCAGCAAGCGGCGACCCTTCGACGACCGAGCGAGCTGCGCCGCCGCGACGAAGGCCGCCAGATAGCTCGCGTGCTTCGCGAGCTCGCGCCAGGTGGCCGGAGGGTCCAGCGAGATCGGCCCCCAGGCCGAGATCCCCAGCGGCGCCAGGACGAACTCGCGCAGGTCCGCAGTGGCCGGCGCGATCAACCCCAGGAGTCCATGCGGCAGCGGAATCAGCTGCAGCGCGCAGAGCACCACCGCCGCGACGAGCACCCAGGCCAGGCCCGTGAGCTGGATCGACCGCCTCTGACGGAACGAGCCCACCAGGGCGAGCCCGAGCGCGACGAAGCAGAGAGAGACCAGCGGCCAGAGCGCCCAGACCGGAGCACCGCCGAGCGAGAACGCCACCGCAGCGAGGGCCACCCCGAGGACGACAGCCGCAGCGCGCGAGTAGACCGAGAGGCGACGCTCGGAACGGGCGGAGGACATAGACGCGCGATCATGCCATGGAGCAGCACACATCCCCACAAGCCGCCCTGTCGAGGCACACCGCCCGCCCGGTTCCCAGGCCAGCCCGGAGAAGAAAAGGGCCTTTCCCTTGAAACCGTAGGTACGTCTGGCATGTTGACCCACCCCATGCAGATCAAGCGAGCCCTCCAGATCATGGCAGTCGCGACCGTCGCGCTGCTCGGCGCAGCCGGATGCAAAGGTTCCTGCCGGCAGCTCGCCGAGAAGTTGTGCGAGTGCGAGCCCAACACCGTCGACCGGGAGAACTGCTTGCAGGGCGTGTCGCAGCGGTCCTCGGCGGCCGCCGTGACCGAGCAGGACGAGGCCACGTGCGAAGCCCTGCTGAACCAATGCGATTGCAACAACATCGACACCGCCGAAGGCAAGCGCGCCTGCGGCATGGCGCGGTAGAAGAACGAAGAGCCAGGGGGTGAGGGTGGAGACAATCAGCGGATGGGGCCGCCAGAGCATCCAGGCCCAGCAGCACCAATCCGAAGACCTCGAGCGCATCACGCGCGAGGTCCCCCTCACGCGCGGGCTCGGGCGCTCCTACGGCGACTCCAGCCTGCCCCCGTCCGATGCGCCCGTCGTTGCGTCGAGCGTGCTCGCCGATCGCCTCCTCGCCTTCGATCCCACGACCGGGATCCTGCGCGCCGAAGCCGGCCTCTCGCTGAGAGAGCTCATCCGGGTCTTCCTGCCGCGCGGCTGGTTCCCGCCCGTGACCCCTGGAACGTCGTACGTCACCCTGGGCGGAATGGTCGCCTCCGACGTGCACGGCAAGAACCACCACCGCGACGGGACCATCGGCGCGCACGTGCAGCGCATCAAGCTCCGCGTCGCCAGCGGGGACGTCGTGGAGTGCTCGCGGACCCAGCACCCCATGCTGTTCCGGGCGACCCTCGGAGGAATGGGCCTGACCGGGCACATCCTCGAGGTCGAGCTCAAGCTCCAGCGCGTGCCCACCCCGTGGATCTGGCAGGAGAGCGAGCGCGTCCCGAACATCGACGCGTACATCCAGGCCCTCAAGGACGCCGGACCGAAGTGGCCGTTCACCGTCGGGTGGATCGACTGCTTGAGCAAGGGAAGGAACCTCGGCCGAGGCATCCTGATGAAAGGACGTTGGGCCGATCCCGCCGAAGCGCCGGCCCGGTTCCCCAAACCGAAGCGCCGCCTCCGCGTGCCCTTCGATCTGCCCGAGTGGGTGCTCGGCCCGTGGTCCGTGAGACTCTTCAACGAGCTCTACTACCGGAAGCAGCTCCAGCGCGAGAAGCGGGGCGTCGTGCACCCCGAGAGCTTCTTCTATCCCCTCGATGCGATCCGGGACTGGAACCGCCTGTACGGGAAGCGCGGCCTGACCCAGTACCAGTGCGTGCTGCCCGAGGAGGCCGGCCCCCAGAGCGCGCGCCGCTTCCTGGAGCTGTTGACCCAGCGCGGCGGCGCCTCGTTCCTGTGCGTGATCAAGGACTGCGGCGCCGAAGGCGAAGGCCTGTTGTCGTTCCCGAAGCCCGGCATCTCCATCGCCCTGGACATCGCCGTGCGCGACAACACCCAGGAGCTGATCGACGTGTTGAACGCGTTCGTCCTCCAGGAGGGCGGCCGGATCTACCTGACCAAGGACGCCTGGACCCGTCCCGAGACCTACGCCGCCATGGAGCCGCGCCTGAAGCAGTTCCTGGAGATCAAGGGCCGGTGGGATCCCCACAACAAGCTCCGCAGCGCCCAATCCGAGCGCCTGCAGCTGAAGGGGCGCACATGAAAGTCGCGTTCCTCGGCGCCACCAAGGGAATCGGGCGAGCCCTCGCGCGCGCCATGGCCGAGCGCGGCCACGAGCTCTTCCTGCTCGGGCGAAATGCCGAAGACCTCCGCCGGAGCGCGCTCGATCTCGAGCTGCGCGCCAACCGCGGGATCAAGGTGCAGTACGCCGTGTGCGATCTCGAGAAGCTCCCGACCATCGCGCCCGCGCTGGAGGCCGCCGACAAAGCGTTGAACGGGTACAACGCCATCGTCGTGACTGCCGGCCTCTACGGAACCCAGGCCGAGCTCGAGTCCGACCCCGCCCTCGCGCAGCGCGTCCTCAGCGTGAACTTCGCGAACACCGTCTACTTCTGCGAGCTCGCGCGGGCGCGGATGCAGGAGCGCGGCCCCGGGACCCTGTGCGTGTTCAGCTCCGTGGCCGGGGAGCGTG
>JBAWAM010000935.1:0-4133 GCA_049589315.1 Myxococcaceae bacterium | reverse complement strand
GCGTGGGACTGCGGATGTCCGGGAGGCGCGGCGCCGCGGAGCACTGGGCGTAGTAGTCCTCCGCCGAGGCGAAGCCGAACAGGCGCGCGGTGACGGCGGCGTCGAACGCGCGGATCCCCTGCGCGCGGCGGATGGCTTCGGGATCGAGGACGCCGGGGTGGCGCTTCGTCTTCTCCAGCGACTTCTCCTTGAGGGTGCGGAGGAAGCGCTCGCGGTAGATCGCGGTGAGGCCTCCGCCCGCGTCCAACAGGTGCGCGCAACTGTCGAGGTCGAACGGGACGCTGATCGCTGCGCCCGCGGACAACGGGCACCCGTCTCCGGTCCGCGCCAACACGTTGAGGAGCACGCTTCCCCCGAGGGAGAACCCGACCCCGAACAACGGTCCGGTGACGCCGCGCGCCCGCAGGCGCTCGAGCGCGAAGGTCGCGTCGCTGATGTCGCCGGAGTTGTACGACTTGAGCACGCGGTTCGGCTCGCCGCTGCAGGAGCGGAAGTTGAGCGCGAGCGCACCCCACCCTCTCCGGGCCACGCCGCGCAGGATCTCGCGGACGTAGCCGGCATTCGAGGAGCCTTCGAGGCCGTGCAACACCAGGACGTGCGGGACCTCGGGCGCAGCTTCGAGGATGTCCACGTCGAGAAAGTCCCCGTCGGGGGTCGTCCAGCGCTCGCGCAGAAGCGTCGCCTTGCGCGGCCGGCGGACGAGCGAGCCCAGAACCGTCTGCGAGTGCGCGCCGGCGAGACCGGGCATCGGACGGAACGGCTCGGTGGGGGTGAAGCGGGGTATCGGGGTCATGCGTCCTCCGGGACGAGCGAGCGCGCTCGACGCTCGAGCTCGAGCAGGGGCAGTTCGGTTACCACGATCCGTCCGTGGCGACAGCTCGGATGAAAGTCGGCCCGGTCGAGCTCGGCGAACAGCGCGTTGCGCTCGTCGGAGCTCAGCTCCCTGGAGCTGCTTCCCGCAGGAGCGGAGGCGCCCGCGGCGAAGCAGGCGAGGACGCGCGCGCTGGGGCCGAGCGTCGTCGCGTCCAACGGTCCCTCGAGATCGGGCAGCTGCGGCGCGAGCTCTGTGAGCAGCGCACGCAGATCGACCTGCTCGAGCCCGGGCGGCACGGCCCGCACGGCGAAGTGGGTTCCACCGAAGGGCTCGACGTCGAGTCCCAGCGGCGCGAGCGCTCTCGCCCGCGCGGCGACGAGCTTCGCTTCGGGCCCGGAGAGCTCGACGGTCGCGGAAAAGAGTCCGCCCTGCCCTGTCCCCTGGGCGCCCTCGGCCATGCCGAGATAGGCCGACAGTCGCGCCCGCTCCAGCGCGGCGTGCGGGTCGAGCACGAGAAGGGTTCCTCCTGCGGCCTCGCAGATCCAGAAGCGCCGCGCGAGCGTTCCGATGAATCTAAGCTGGGCGAAGAACCCGGGGGGCGGCGCTTCATTGATCCCGGGCCTGGCCTGGCCGAATGCCGGCGCCTGCGCTGGCGTCGACGGGGTGAACGGGCTGTCGAACGCCCGCATCGGTGTCGTGCCTTCGAGCCCGAGTCCGGTGCCTCCCGTCTGGGCCCGCGCGAGGAAACGCTCCACCGCGAGCGCGTAGTGGGCGGCGTCCTGACCTGTCGTGGCTGCGCCGGCTGCGGCAGCGGCGGCGTCATCGGCCTTGAGCGCCCGGGCGATGGCAGCGAAGACGGCGTCCGACACGCCGCGGACGTCCTGGAACCGGACCTCCAGCTTCTGGGGGTGCACGTTGACGTCGACTTCGCGCGGGTCGAGCTCGATGAAGAGCACCACCACCGGCTGACGTCCGCCGGGGAGCACGTCGGCGAACGCGCGCTGGATCGACGCGTTCAGCGCCCGATCGCGCACATAGCGGCGGTTGACGAAGGTGTACATCCCGCGCGCGTTCGAGAGGGTGTAGTCGGGCCGGGCGATGTAGCCCGTGACCGCCACCCCGAGGCGCCGCTCCTCCACCGGGAGCAGCGCGCGGTGGACCTCGGAACCCAGGGCCGCGGCGATCCGCTCCCGCAGATCGTCGTTCGCTGCGCTGGTGAAGAGGGGCTTGCCGTCGTGCTCGAGGTGGAACGCGACGTCGGGCCGGGCGAGCGCAATCCGCAGCACGGCCTCCTCGCAGTGACGCAGCTCGGTCTGCTCGGACTTCATGAACTTGCGGCGAGCGGGCGTGTTGAAGAACAGGTCCTCCACCCGCATCCGCGTCCCTCCGACCGGGGGCGCGTCCTCGAGTTGGAGGGCGCCGCCGCCCGAGACCTCGATGCGGGTGCCGACATCGGCGTGCGGCTCCGAGGTCACCACGGTGAAGCGCGACACCGAGGCAATCGCCGGGAGCGCTTCGCCGCGGAAGCCCATGGTGGCAATGGTCGACAGTCCGTCGAGATCTCGCAGCTTGCTGGTCGCGTGCCGGGTCATCGCCAGCACCGCGTCCTCACGGGACATTCCCTGTCCGTCGTCAACGATCGAGACGAGTCGAAGCCCACCACCGGACAGGGCAATCCGCACCTGCCGGGCCCCGGCGTCGAGAGCGTTCTCCACGAGTTCCTTGATCACCGAAGCGGGACGCTCGACGACCTCGCCGGCCGCGATCTTATTGATGAGTACATCACTTAGGACAGCGACCCGGGTCATGGGCGCGAGATTCTAGGGCGCACCGCTTCCTTATGCCCGCGCTTTTGGGTTAAGGACCCGCGCGGCTATGGGGCGGAAAGAAGAGACGGGTGTCAGTGGTCTCCGGGTCGCGGTAACCGGCGCAAACGGCGATCTGGGATCGCTCCTCCTTCCGTTGCTCGAGCAGGACGAGCGGGTGGAGAGCATCCTGGCTCTGGACGTCGTGAAGCCGGCCCACCTCGGCAGCAAGGCGACCTGGCGAAGGGTGGACCTGGCACGGCACGACGCGGACCGGCAGTTGTCGGACGCGCTGGCCGAACACGGAAGCGACGCGCTCTTCCACCTGGCGTTCCTCTTCAGTCCGATCACCAACGCGGCGTTCGCGCACGAACTGGAGGTGATCGGCACGCTCCACGTGCTCAGCGCCACGGCGGCGGCGAAGGTGAAACGACTGGTGATTCCGTCGCTGACCGCGGTGTACGGGGCCAGGAAGGGCAGTCCGGCCTACCTCCGTGAGGACGCCCCTACCGTCGGCGCCCCACCCAACCGCTTCGTCCAGGACAAGGTCGAGGTGGAACGTCAGGTGAACGCCTTCCGCCCGCGCCACCCGGAGACGAAGGTGATCGTCCTACGGTTCGCTCCGGTGCTCGGCCCGTCCGTCGACAACCCGGTGACGCGCTTTCTCAAGGCGAGGGTCGTGCCCTCGCTGCTCGGGTTCGACCCGCTCTGGCAGGCGCTCCACGAAGAGGACGCGGCGCAGGCACTCCACCTCGCGCTCTACGCGGACGCGGAGGGTTTCTTCAATGTGGTCGGGCGCGGCGTGCTGCCTCTTTCGGGGATGATCCGGCTCGCGGGCGGCAACGTGCTCCCGCTGCCCAACCCGTTCGCTCGCGGGGCGATCCGCGCGCTCAACGCGGCCGGTGCGCTCGGCGTGCCGATGTCGCTGCTTGATTTCATCCAGTACAGCTGGGTGGCGGATGGGGAACGCGCCGCACGCGAGCTCGGCTTCGTTCCCCGCTACCACGCACGCGATGCGGTCGGTGCTGTGCGGAGGAGCCGGTGATGGCAAGGGCCAGAGGTGTTCTCGGGAATGATCCGTTCCAGCGCGGCGCGGCCGCCAGGAGCGAGGAGAAGTCGCCTGCTCAGAATCCTGAAGAGGCGGCGAAGCCGAAGACGTCGACGCCCTCCGGGAAGAAGGCTGCGCTGAAGCAGGCTTCGTCGGAATCGAAGGCGACGCAGAAGAAGGCGCGCCGGGAGGCGAAGGGGGCGCGGACGAAGGGCGAGCGGAGGGAGGCGGCTGAGCGCCCCGTTGATGCAGGGCGTCAGGCGGAGGTCGAACGTCAGGCGGAGGCCGAGCGTCAGGCGGAGGTCGAGCGTCAGGCGGAGGCCGAGCGTCAGGCGGAGGTCGAGCGTCAGGCGGAGGTCGAGCGTCAGGCGGAGGTCGAGCGTCAGGCGGAGGTCGAGCGTCAGGCGGAGGCTGGGCGTCAGGCGGAGGCTGGGCGTCAGGCGGAGGCTGGGCGTCAGGCGGAGGC
>JBAWAM010000934.1:0-2233 GCA_049589315.1 Myxococcaceae bacterium | reverse complement strand
GACTACACGGTCACGTTCACGTACGACGCCCTGGGCCGACTGGCGCGGCGGGCACCCGGCAGCCGTGGACTGTCGGCGGCGCGGCGCGCCGAGCTGGGAATCGGCGAGGCCACCTTCCGCTACGACGCGAACACCAACGGGGTAGGCCTGCTCAGCAGCGCGCAGACGCCCTCCACCTGGACCTCGTACTCCTACGACCCGCGCGGGCTCACCACCGGCATCCAGCGAGGCTTCTCGGTGAACACCCCGGGGCTTGCCACGGCGAAGGCGGTCCAGTCGGTGGCCTACACGCACAACGCGCAGCAGCAGCTGGTGCGGGTGGACCACGACGACGGCACGCGGTGGCAGAACCGTCACGACGCACGCGGGCTGGTGGAGCGCGTGGAGTGGCTGGATCCCGTGGCCGGCGGCCCCCGCGCAGTGGCGGCGATGACGCGTTCGCTTCACGGACAAGTGCGCGTGCGCGACACCGACTACGGCCAGCGCCGCACCTACGGGTTCGACGTCATCGGCCGGGTGACTGCGGATGCCATCGAAGCGGGGAGCCCGCTGACGGTCCGGGCCTCGCGCGGCTACGTCTACGACCCGCGAGGAGACATCGCGTCCGTGACCGGCAGCTCGGCGGGGGCCTCCGCGGCCGCCGCCTTCTCCTACGACGCACTCCACCGCATCCGGACCGCCAGCGGGCCGCTGGGTTATGCGGGGAGCTTCGCCTACAGCAAGGCAGGGAACGTCACCGCGGCGAAGGTGAGCTGGTCCGGAGGGGCGATCAACCGGTCCGTGAGCTACCAGTACGGCGCGGTGGACCCGCACGCGGTGGACGCGCTGCTCCCGTCAGCGGGTGGCGCTGCGTTCGCGCGCTTCAGCTACGAAGCGTCGGGCAGCATGTCAACGCGCATCACCGCCGCGGGGACGACGACCTTCGTCACCGACGCCGAGGAGCGGAAGCGCGAGGCGAGCGGACCACAGGGCCGGGAGGTGTACCACTACGACGAGCATGGGCAGCGGTCGCTGGTCGTCTCCAGCAGCGGCGTGCGTTTCTACTTCGCCGGGTCGGAGACCCACTTCACCGCCGCCGGCACACAGAAGCTGCGTTACGTGCACATCGGCGAGGGGACGCCGCTGGCGCGGGTGCAAGACGGGAAGGCGGTCGAGCTCACGTACGCGGACTCTCTGCAGAACCTCATCCTGGCGATGGATGGCGGGGGCGCGGTGACGGCGTCCTTTCTTTACGGGGCGTTCGGCGAGCGGCTGAACGAGTCCGGCGCGGCCACGCACCGCCGGCAGTTCAACGACAAGGAGAACGATGCGCTGACCGGGCTCTCGTACTACGGCGCGCGCTACTACGATCCGCTCACCCTGCGCTGGACGTCCGCGGATCCCTTCGCCCGCGTCCTGCCCGAGTCGACGCAGCAGCATCCGCAGCTGCTCAACCTGTATGCGTTCTCCCTCAACAACCCCATGACGTACGTGGACCCGGATGGTCGCGCGCCGAAGACGGACACCTCCGAGAGCACGGACACGAAGGGCTGTGGCTCGGGAGTGGAGGACGAGGAGAAGTGCAAAGGGGGAGACGACGAGAAGAAGACGAACACCGAGGCCAAGAAGGTCACCCCCGCGCAGCAGAAGAAGCAGCTCGAGGCGCTGACGGTGAAGCTCTACGAGAGCAAGCGTCAGTCCGGGGTCATCGTGGACGCGGCAGCGCTCGCGCACACCGCAAAGGAGCTGAGCCGGATGTACGGCATCAAGGTCACGGTGGAGGTCGTGCAGAGCATCCTGGGCGACGTCCAGCAGGAGCAGTGGCACCGGGATGTCGCCGGCAGACGGAGCGAGGCCAGCCAGCTGCACATGAAGCCCGGCGGTGTGGGCCCGGCCGGGGCGTACCCCGCCACGCGCACCAGCAAGGAATGGCACCAGTCCAAGGTGGCCTCGGACATGCGGTCCATCCGCGAGGTGGGTCCGGTGGGCCTCGTCGCCGGCGCCATCGGCGGGATGCTCGGGGGCACGGACGGCATGATGAAGGGCATCGAGGCCGCGAAGGCCGTCGACGGCATGCTCTCCGAGCGGTACGGCAGCACCCCGACGTCGAAGTAACCGGCACGCACCGCCGTTCTGACGGCAGCCGCGATCGCTGAACGCGAAAGGCCCGGCGCAGCCCACGGCAGGGCTGCGCCATGGGCGCAGTCCGGGTTCTGCACGCATCCTCCGCCCGATCAGAACTGTGTTGCTCCTG
>JBAWAM010000933.1:0-10211 GCA_049589315.1 Myxococcaceae bacterium | reverse complement strand
ATGAACTCTCGCAATTCCTCGTAGTGGGGGATCACGTACTCTTGCTCGCCCGCCGAATCTTCGGGATTCACCCCGTAGATCTCCCCGGAGCGCATCTCCTCTGCATCCCAGCCCTGCATGAGTTGTTCGCCGTCGACCGACTGCAACATGCGATGGATGGCGAGGACCTCCTCCGCTCGAAAGGCGCGAGCGGGGCCATATCCGAGATCGACGTCGCCGATCTCCTCGCCGCCCGTGACGATGAACGACCGCGGAAACTCACCACTCCATGGCTCACCCGCGAGCAGGTAGTGGATGGCGTGCCAGGCCTTGTCGACCGACGTTCGCCGCGCAGGTGCGTCCTCACCGGACTGCGAATCTCCGTCAATGAATCGGATGACGCCGTCCGGTGCTGCGAGAAGTCGAGTGATCTCTTCGTCGGAAGCGCCTGCGAACTCGCCGATCATGCTCATGGGGGCCTTCTACCCGGGACGACCCGCGAGCGGAAAGAGCGTGGGCACTCGCACGCTCGCGACAAGAATGCCCAGGGCGTCCCGCTCGAGTGAGAGAGGCCCGCGGGCTCCATGGCGGCAGAGGATCTCAAGGCCCGTGCGGTCGTTTTCGTGGACCGGTGGCGCATCTGCGTGAGCGGCGCGGCGGGTGAGGCGAGCCGAGGGGCAGCTTCCACTGGGCAGAGTAGAGTCCGAGCACGTTCTCAGCCGTCGAGCAGCGGGTGTCCCAGGTCGCCGAGCGAAACCGCGATCCGCGAGAGACCGGGCCGACGTTGCTCGACTCGATGCGGTCGGCCCTGCGAGCGAATGGGGCGGGGGAGGCCGGTCCGCGAAAAGTTCGCGACAGAGGAGAACGCACGTTCCACGCGTCATTCAGTTCCGCCAACCCGGCGGAGTCACGGGCCTTTGAGCGGCGAAATGACCTGCGCAGGTCGTGGTCATATTCAGGGCATCTCCAGCGGTAAGGTGCTCCGACATGACAACAGTTTCGCCAAGTCATTCGTGGCCGCCAGGTCGGCGCAATGATTGGGAAATCCCCCGGCGATATGACTTGCGGAACTCGCGTTTTCCTCAATCGGCGGAAACAACGCTTCCGCCTGAGGGCAGGTCGACGCGGCGGGGCGGCCTGGCACAGCGCAGCCCGACGCGGACGGCGAAGCCGTTCCGCGACCGCCCCTTCCCCGTAGCGGCGACGTCCGGCCGCGCCTGCAGCTCTGGCACGGAGACGGTCAGAGCTGTGCATCAGCTCATCGCGAGACGCTGCTGTCGGATGAGAGCGGTCGCGAAGGTGTCGCCGCGGTGAACTCGATCGCGCCGCCGATGCGCTGAGGGCACTACACCGGGCGTTTCGGCACGTGCCAGCAGGCGGGAGCGGGTGAGATGACGCCTTTGCTGCACGCCGGGCTCTCGTCATGGATTGCGAACGAGCCCGAGGTCCGGACCAGATCAACGCTGCAGGGACGCCTCTTCCGGGCCTGGAGCTTTGCCGCCTCCGGATCCGGATGCGACGTTACTCGCACATTGACCTGGTCTCGACGACGGACCACCCCTCGCGCGATGACAGCAGGAGTTGATGCGAGTAGCAGGCCTCTCCGGTTTCCCCTCCCACGACAACGTCGGCAACGCCGTCGGCGTTGAGATCGCCGATGAATTCGAGGGCGCACAGGTCGAGTTGCTGGGTCTTCGTCCCATGCTTGAGCGTGCAGCGTCCATCTGAGGTCGGCGCGAGTCGGGTCTTCCCGAACACCTGGGGTTTCCGGTCCGCTCGCTGCGGCGCGATGGTGAAGGACTTGAAAGGCCCTGCGCGCACCGTGGGCAGCGAACCCGGAATCACCCAGCTCGCTGAGCACGGCACCCGATATTCGACGGCTGACGACCAATAGCCCGTCAGCTCGTCGCGAAACGGGGTCGCCTCCGAGGCGGGACCGAGCGGCCTGAGCACCTGGTCGCGACAGACTGCGAGTGGCGGATCTTTCGACAGCTTCGCGGCTCGCCAGACGAGGCTCGTCGGATCCACGGGGCCGAACGTCGTGGGCAGGTCCAGATCGGAGGCACGCATGACGGGAAGGGGCAGGGAGTGCGATGGGGTGCCGGCGCCCGCCTCCGCCATCGCTGCGCGGGCCGGGTCGGAGCGACGCTCGTCCTCGCGCACGAGGAGCTGCGAGCCCGCGTCTCTCAGCTCGCCTGAGACGATCCGAACACCCTCGCCCTCGAGGCGGATCACGTGAATGAAGAATTCCTGCCCGAGCAGTGAGAGGCCGGCGCCGAACTGCTCGCGAAGGCAGCCCGGCAGCCCGGCGGGCCCACTCGACGGGCCGCATTCGATCGTCTGTTGGGGGCCGGCGGCCGGGCCGGACGAGATCGACGAGATCAGTGCCACGATTTCCTCCCGGAATTCGTCGGCCACGAATCTCTCGCACAGTGGACGGATCTCCGGGCGCGTGACGCAAGCCCTCACGCGTCCGAGTCGGGCGGCGGCGGCGATCCCGGGATCCTGCTGGAGCGAGGGATGCGCGAACGAGTCGAAGAGCCACCCGTTCTGCCTCACCGCAGCGAGCACGACGTCGCGATCCCTCGAGAATTCCGGAGCGACATACTTGAAGACCGTGGGGTTCGCGGTCACGGCCGACAGGACGACGCCCTTGTCATGGCGGAAGGAGTTGAACCCTCCGTTGCCCTGGATACGAATGAACGGGTTGTTCGTGGTCTGCGCTGCGAGCGCAATCGCCGAATGCAACAGCGCACGGTTGGTCCCGAGCTTCTCCTCTGGAAACCAGTAGACCGCCCAGCCGTTGCTGGCCTGAACCGCTTCGAGGAGAAAGCCATCGTCTTGCAGCAGGCGCGGGTCGGCATGCCGCATGGCATTGCTCTCCTGGTGCACCGCAGCGAGGACCACCTCCCTGTCCCCGCGGAAACGTTCGGCGAACCGGAGGGCTCCTCCGTTCTGTCGTACCGCCTCGAGCACCAGCGCGCGATCCGAGCGGAAGTCGGGGCCCAGGAATTCGAGCGCGTTGCCGCAGGACTTCAGCGCCGCCCACACCCATTTCCGATCGTCACGAAAACGCGCGGCAGCGAACCGCAGGGCGCACCCATTGCGCGAGATGGCCACGCGCACGATCTCCGGGTCCTGACGCCAGAACTCCGGAAGGTGCTCGAAGCTCTCCGGCGCCCACCGCGCCACTGCGAGCGCGACGTCGTGATCGGCCTTGCGCAGCGATCTGGGCTCCACATGGCCCGTGATGCGGATGCTCTGGGCGATGAAACAGGGATCCTCGAACAGCCTCGCGTCGAGGTACCGGAACGCTACCGTGTTGCCGATCAGGGCCGAGAGCGCGACCTCTCTGTTGCCTCGGAGCTCTGCGGGCAAGTCCCGGAAGAGCAGCTCGTTGCGCAGGAGGCGGGCGATGGTGGCGACCTTGTCCAGTGGGAACGTGGTCGGGTCCGCAACGCAGGAGGCAGGGGCCGGCGTCGTCTGGAGTTCGATGCGCACGCGCTCCCTCAGGCGAGGGAATTCGGAGCGGTAGAGCTCGCTGAACGGGCGCAGGAAGCAAGGGTCATCGAGCAGGCTGCGATCGAGCGACGGGAGGGCGCTGAAGCTGAGGCGGAGGCTCGCCAGCGCGATGTCCCGATCGGCGCGCAAGTCGGGGTGGAGCGTGCCCGGCATTATCAGCTCTCCGCGCGCGAGCCGGCCGAGGGACGAGACCTTCGCCGGCGAGAACGACCCAGGATCCGGGACACACGAGACCGCCGGAGAGAGGCTTTCCGCTCTGGCCCTCGGCGTGCTCGCAAGGACGCAGAGCATCGACAGCAACGCGTGTGTGGGCCGCATCATTCAGACTCCAGGAGCCGTCCCGTGGAACAGCAGCCTCGTCGCGGGCATCGGCATCTGTGGGCATTAGGCCGCGGTCCACGGACAAAAGCACGCAGCGTGCCACCGCACTGAGGGGCCCCCCGGTACCACCGTGACGCGAACCTATCCGGTGGCCTGGCGCCCAGCCTCGGGCGGGAAGCTGCCGAAACTCCTGAGGGACACGTGCCCGGTCTATCGGGGGATTGACGCATTCCCTTCGAAGGGAGGAAGCGCCCATTTCCGCCGTCATCGCGGCACGGGAGGATGCCGGACTTGCCCAAGCGGGGAGACTCGATGGCGAAGGTGCCCGAGGTGCGAATCCGGGAGCTGAATACCCAGCCTGTCCGCGATGAGCGCGACTGGGTGATCCACTGGATGATCGCCTATCGCCGCACCCGCTCGAACTTCGCGCTTCAGCGCGCGGTCGAGTGGGCGCGCGAGCTCGACAAGCCGCTGCTGGTCTTCGAAGCCCTCCGTGCCGGCTACCGGTGGGCGAACGACCGGATTCATCGCTTCGTGATCGAGGGGATGGCGGACAACGAGGCCGAGCTGCGGGATCTGCCTGCCCGCTACTACGCCTACGTCGAGCGGCGACCTGGGGACGGAAAGGGGCTGCTCGAGGCGCTCGCCGAGCGCGCGTGCGTGGTGGTGACCGATGATTTCCCGGGCTTCTTCCTGCCGCACATGATCGAGGCCGCGGGGAAGAAGCTGGATGTGCGGCTCGAGGCCGTGGACTCAAACGGTCTGCTGCCGATGCGCGCGACCCGGCGGGTCTTCGCCACGGCGTTCTCCTTCCGCACGTTCCTGAAGAAGAACCTGCACGAGCATCTGGAGCACTTCCCGCTGAAGGACCCGCTCGCGCAGAAGCTCAAGCCCCCGATTTCGCTTCCTCCGGCGCTCCTGCGGCGCTGGTCCGCTCCGACCAGGAAGCTACTCGAGGGGGATTCCCGGGCGCTTTCCGAACTGGAGATCGATCACGAGGTTGAGCCGGTCGATGGGTTCCGGGGCGGTTCGAAAGCGGCACACGCGCGGCTTCGCTTCTTCATCCGGAAGCTGCTTCCCGACTATTCGACCGCCCGAAACATCATGCACGTGGACGGCACCAGCAAGCTGTCTCCATGGCTGCACTTCGGGCACATCGGCTCCCACGAAATCCTCGACGCCGTCGCGCGGCACGAAGGTCGGGGCAGGGCGCTCGAACCGAAGGCCACGGCAAAACAGCGCAACATGTTTGGCCTGTCTCCCGGCGCTGAAGCCTTTCTCGAGCAATTGACGGTCTGGCGCGAGCTCGGGTTCAACATGGCATCGCATCGGGACTATGCGACCCGGTTCGACTCGCTTCCAGCCTGGGCGCAGAAGACGTTGAAGGAACACGCGAAGGATCCGCGCCCAAGGCTGCAGTCCCGCTTCGATCTGGAACAGGGGACGACAGATGACCCCATGTTCAACGCAGCCCAGCGTCAACTTCGCGAGGAGGGCTGGTTCCACAACTACGCGAGGATGGTTTGGGGGAAGAAGATCCTCGAGTACTCGAAGAGCCCGGAGGACGCGCTGGAGACGATGGCGGAGTTGATGAACCGCTACTCGCTCGACGGGCGCGACCCGAATTCGACGACGGGGTTCTTCTGGGTCCTGGGCCGCTACGATCGAGCGTGGGGGCCGGAGAGACCAATCTTCGGAAAGGTGAGGTTCATGACCTCCGACACTCCCGACAAGCTTCGGAAGTATCGCGAGTACATCGAGCGATATGCCCCGGACACGTTCGAGGAGAAGACCACCGGCAAGCGCTGAAGCGGGACTCGAGGTCCCATCCGGCGAGTGACGGCGGTGCGGGTGAGATCCCTCAACGCGTCCTTGCCCTGGCGACGGCGCGCTCGGAACTCCGATGCCCCTGACAGCAGAGTGATTGGCACGACCGCGCGCGGGGACACCTGGTCGCGTGTCGGAGGAGCCCACGCAGACTTCGCGCGTTTGTGCCGGAGAATGACCGCGCCGGTCCGGCTCCACTCTGGAACCACGGGTGCGTCCCCATTCTGCGGCACAGAGCAGCCATTCCACCCAGCGGAAGCGAACCGCCGCGCACCGGCGTGTCGGGAGTGCACTCGATTTCCATCGAGCCGCGCGTGACGCATCCGTCCTTGACGAGGATGGCGCGACGACTGCAATGGGCAGCGCGATGAATCCCGACTTGTGGCGTTGTTTGCTCACCTGTGTCCTTCTGGCCTCGTCGATCGCGTCCGCCCAGCCTCATCCGAAAGAAACGGTCACGGTCGAGCAGGTCCTCACGCAGCACGGAAGGCCTTCGTTCGTGCTCGACGCACGGGCCTTGTGCCTCGCGTACCACACGCCCTCGGAGCGGAGTCGGGCGGTGCGCTGGTTCGTCCAGCCTCGAGACAGCGACGGTTGGGAGGTGCTCACGCAGGACACGAAGAGCGCGGAGGCGGAGCGGGTCGTTGACGCCTGCGGGCGAGTCGCGGGCACCTACCTGCGTGCCGTCGAGGTGACCTGTGATCAGGAGAAGACGCGCAACGGTCTGAGTACGCCGGAGTTGCTGTCGCTGCATGCCGGCACTCTGCCGGAAGGGTTGGAGCGGCGGCTCCAGCCCTACGAGAAGGGATTCTGGCAAGCCGCGGAGGAGCTCGGCTGCGCACGCGTTGTGACCACCCCCGACGACCGGGTGCGCATCTGGACCGTGTCGCTGGAACGGCTGAACGAGGACGAGCCACCCAGTCGGGGCGAAGCGTGGATCCAGTGGCGAACGCCTGAGGGCGCGGTCAAGGTCGCCCGTGCCCCGGACGACCTTCACCTGGACACGATCGTCGACCAGGTCTCGTGGATTCCGCGCTCCACCGACGCCGTGCTCGTTGTCGGGCTCCGCTCGGGTGTGGCGAAGTTCGCGGGAGAGTTCCCCCAGCGGTACGCGCAGATTCTCTCACTCGGGGAGGAGATCCGCCGGGTTCGCGGGAAGTTCACCGTCAGGAAGAAGCGCCTGGACGTCCTGCTCCTCCGCGCACCCGTGCCTGAGACCGGCAAGTTCCGTCACAGCGCACTCGCGAACCTCTGGTTGAAATGGGATCCGCAACGGAAGCTGCTGCGAGTCGAGCCTGTCCCCGACGCCTACGCCGATCGCCTCCCGCCCGTCACCGACCCCGTCGTCGCGCGATGGAAGGAGGGACGATTCGTGGTGATGGGCGAATCCTGGAACGACATCCGTCTCGACGCGGAGGCACCGAAGGACTGGTGATGTGCCGCTCACGCCCAATCGGCGACCGCTCGAACGGACTCCTGCGCCGCGGTGGCCGTGGTCCTGTTCGATCACCGCCGGACGTTGCGCGCCTTCGCGCACAGGGAGAACGATGCCCCCGCTGAAGGGTAACTCGCTTCTGGAGCGGAGTTCAGTGACCCTCATCCCGGAGAAGCCTCATGTTTGAATCATCCGATGAAGAGAATCCGACGGAACGCCTGTTGTCGGCCCTTGCACGTGAACAAGTGGATTTCGTGCTGCTGGCCTACCAAGTCGCCGCTGGCGCCGTGAAACGTCCGGGTGGCGTGGATTTCATTGTCGAGACCGTTGCTGCATTCACGACCGGGAACATGGAGCGTCTCGTTCGCGCAGTGGCGCCCTACCACCCGCGAACATCCGACGGCGTGCCCCTCGGGTCGACGCCAGCGGAACTGGCTGGGTGCAAGAGCTTCTCGATGCTCACGGATCTCGCGTGGTTGGACGTCTCGCATGCGGCCGGCGGCGTGGACTTCGAAGAGATTCGCGCCAACTCCTTTGCGCGTCCGACGAAGGAGGGCTCGGTGCGAGTTGCCGATCCGAGTGACGTCATCAGCCTTGTCCTGCCATAGGGCCCGCAAGATGCGGCGTCTCGCGTACATGGCCCGCGTCGACGGCTGGTCCTACCTGGCCGTCGGAGGCGGGGGCTCCGAAGCCGCACGAGCTCATGCCCAACGCGTCGAAGAGCTTCACGTGAATCATGTCCTCCCAGGTGCTGCCGGTGGCCTGCTCGAGCATGGCCACCCGCCACCATGTAGCCGACGTTCGAGTAGAGCACCTGCGACTCAACCAACACCCTTGAAGGGCGCTGCTGGAGGACGGACGAGGACAATCGACTCTTCAGGCGCGCCTGCCGGCGCGTTGACGCCGGCCTCGTACGGCTCGACCGCGAATTCCATGGTGCCAAACGTGAGTTCTTCCCCGGGCCTGAGCTGCGCGCCAAGTGCAAGCCTCGTGGCGAAGAACTCGAGTGCCTCGGGCCCCCATGCGGGAATCGACGCGGTGTCGAACTCCGTCGAAGTGTCCAGGCGTTCGGGGCTCAGGGGGCAGAGCAACTCGGGTCGTCCGAATTTCCGGAGCCCCTCCGTGCCGAGAACCCATTTGCCTTCGGCGATGCCACTTGTGAACGTCAACTCGCGCTGCACCAGGAACCTGCGTCCGGTTGGCCATCCGCCAGCCTCCCAGCCGGCAAGCTCGTCGCGCGTCCACCAGCGTCCAGCGTGGGTGTCCAGCACCGCCCCATCTCCGCGCTCGAGCAGCCAGCGGGCCACAGCCCAGCCAAATTGGAGATAGCCAAGGTCCGCCGGGTCGGGGACCTCGCACTGGATGAATGCGCCGTACCGTGCGCGCTCGACCTGGTCCAGCACGGCCTGGCTGGGCCCTGTCGTGGTGTGGAGGTGGGCCGCGCGGGCCGCCTCCAGGAGATTGAAGAATCGCTCGGGTTGGGTCTGGCGGTCCTGGTACACCCAGCTGAACTGGTCGGGCATCTCCGCGTAGGGAGACCACTCCGATAGATCGACGGGTGATTCATCCCTGGCCAGCTGCGACAGCGGCGCGTCGGACACAACGATCAGGCCCACCCGGCCCGGTCCTCCGCCGGGCGCCCAAAGTGAGCGCGACCACGGAGTGGCGCGAACCACGGATTTTCGTTTCTCCGCGATGACGATGCCCCGAGCTCGGCGGCGCACCGCGGCAGCTTCAGCCGGATCGAGGTTGAGGTATGCGTTGCGAACACCAAGCTCGGTCTGCTCGCCCGCGGGGACGAAGACGTGCGGAGGTCCGATGTGGCAGAGCTGCCCTCGTGCTCCCCCGTGCTGCTTCCAGAGATCCCGGAAGGCGTCGGACAACCGCACGTTGAACCCCGAAGAGCTACGCACCGCGGTGACGCGCTGACTGAACGCACCGGCCTTCTCGGGTCGCAGCGCGTGCGGCGTGAGCAGCTCTTGCTTGTCGAGATGGACGGGGGTCGGCCCCGGCCGGATATTCGAGGAGACGTCAGGTGAGGGTGTCCATCTTCGTTTCTGCCAGGGAAATGGCTTCAGGCGGATTCGCTCGCTCGCGTCGCCACTCCAGGACGGGGAGAGCCCGTGGGCCGTGAGTGCCTCCATCACCTCCTGGCCGATCGCCTCGCTCGAAGGTGCGCCTGGTCGCTCTTCGAAGGCGCCGAATGCCAGCAGCAGTTCGTCGCCCCTGATCGCGTCGAGCACATCCTGCTGGTGGAAGAAGACCGCACCACGATGCTGGCGCCTTTGTCGAAGGCCCACGCCTCCCCATCCGTCCTGGATCGAGACGCCGGCGTCTTCGAGGGCGACGAGGTCGCGTTCGCGCAACATCTCGAACGCAGCGGTCAGCCGGTCGTTTCCTGTCGCGGTACTCCAGGACTCCTCGTTGGTTTTCTCCTCTGCGACAAAGCGCTCGGTCCAGGCGGAGAGTTCGACGAGCAGCCGTTTTGTGGTGGGCTCATCGAAGGTATCGGGAAAGTGCTCGAAGAATCGCTCGGGCAATTCGTCCACGAGCTCTTCAATGGGCGTGGCACTCGATCGAAGTTTGCACTCCCATCCCAGCAGGAATGAGGAGAATCCAGGGTCGGAGAGGCTCGGCGCCTTCCCGCCCCGGTCACCGAATAGTCTCTTCCAGAAGCTCATGTCCGTTCTCGCGTCATGGGTTGGAGCTGTGTGGCGGGACGGAGCGCTGTTTTTTATCACGGACGGCCCGAGCTGGTCCGAGCACCGGTTTCGCGAGAAAGGACGCCATCTCGATCTGGAAGAAGCACCTCGGCCCGAACCACATCGAGGTTCTCAACGACGAGATGGACCTCGCGGTCTCCTACCGCCATCGAGGAGATGCGGCGCTGGCTTCATCGAAGGACTCCGCCGCGCCGGAGCTTAACCGCAGCGTGCTCAACAACCTCGCAGTCGCGTATTACGCGATGGGCCGAAGCAAGGACGCGCGCGCCGTTCGAAGCACTCCTCGCAACACTGGAGCTCGTCCGCACCCTCTCCAACGCTTCGCGCCCTGGACTCAGACGAGAAGGTGACGCTCAGCGCCCAGCACCCGTCGAAACACAGCTATGGCGAAGCCAACTCAGAGG
>JBAWAM010000932.1:0-8954 GCA_049589315.1 Myxococcaceae bacterium | reverse complement strand
GGCCCATGCTTTGTGTGACACGACGGATCCGCTCAACCCCGAGAACGACTGTGACGTCGACGGGTACAAGCTGGGTCAGGGCGACTGCAACGACGATGGGACGATGTGTCCCGCCAACGCCTGCGATCCCGAAGGCGGCCCCTACGTGCACGGGTGCGTCTGCAACCGGCGCGCAGGCTGGCTCACCCACCCGGGCGCCGCCGAGGTCTGCGACGGCCGGGACAACGACTGCGACGCCAGCAACGACGAAGGCCTGGCGGTGGACGCGGATGCCGACGGCGTTCGCGCCTGTAACACCTGCGGAGCTCCGGCTGCCTGCGACTGCGACGACTCGCGCGCCAACGTGAAGCCCGGCCAGGCCGAGACGTGCGACGCGCTCGACAACAACTGCAACGGCCAGGTCGACGAGCGAAGCGGCGGCGGGAAGCTCACCCAGAGCTGCTACGGCGGCCCCGCGGGAACGCAGAACGTCGGCATCTGCATCGCGGGCAGCCAATCGTGTAATTCCGCCGTGCCGGGGACCGCGAGCTGGGGCACCTGCAGCGACACCCGGCCCGCCAACCCGCCCGCCCAGAGCGAGACGACGTGCAACGCGCAGGACGACGACTGTGATGGCACGCCGGACGACGGGCTGGTGAGGGACGTGGACAACGACGGCGTCCGCGCCTGCATGACCTGCGGTGCGCCCAACGCCCCCAACTGCGACTGCAACGACACCAGCAACGGCATCAAGCCGGGCGCGAACGAGACCTGCGACAACGTCGACAACAACTGCAATGGCACGGTCGACGAGAACATCTCGCGGAGGTGCTTCGCCGGCGCCAACGTGACGACCCAGACGTACACCGGCACCTGCCCCGGACCGAATTGCCAGCCGAAAGGCGTCTGCCGGGCGGGCACCGAGGTCTGCTCCGCGGGGGCGTTCGGCACCTGCGGCGGCGCGGTCCTCCCCGCGCACGATCCCGCGCTCCCCGAGACGAGCTGCAACGGCCTCGACGACGACTGCGACGGCGTGGTGGATGACGGGATCGTGGTCGACGCGGACGGCGACGGCGCCCGCGCCTGTGGCACCTGCGGCGCTCCGGCGGCCCCGAACTGCGACTGCAACGACCAGAACCCGAACGTCCGGCCCGGCCGCCCCGAGGTCTGCGACAACGTCGACAACAACTGCAACACCCAGACGGACGAGAACCTCACGGTCACCTGCTTTGCAGGCCCGAACGTGACGCCGCAGACGTACACCGGCACCTGCCCCGGCCCGAACTGCCAGCCCCGCGGCGAATGCCGGGCGGGAACCCAGGTCTGCTCCGCCGGCGCGTACGGAACGTGTGGCGGCGCGGTGCTCCCCGCCCACGATCCCGCGCTCGCCGAGAGCGTTTGCGACGGGAGGGACGAAGACTGCGACGGCGTGGTCGACGACGGGCTGATCGTGGACGCGGACGGCGACGGAGCGCGCGCCTGCGGCACGTGCAACGCGGGGTCGAACTGCGACTGCAACGACAACAACCCGAACGTGCGCCCCGGCCGTACCGAGGTCTGCGACACGGTCGACAACAACTGCAACGGCACGATCGACGAAGGCTTCGACCAGGACGGCGACGGGTTCCTTTCTTGTAGCGGCTGCGGCGTCTCGCCCTGCGACTGCCGGGACAACGATCCCAACGCGTTCCCCGGCGCGCCGGAGCTGTGCGACTGCGTCGATCAGGACTGCGACGGGAACGCCTTCAACGGGTTCGCGGACAGCGACGGCGACCGGATCCCGGCCTGCGCCGGCCCCACCGTGGAGTGCAGCGACCAGAGCGCGAGCCAGCACGGCGCGTGGTGCGGGATCGCTTCGGTGGTAGAGACCTGCGACGCGCGCGACAACGACTGCGACGGGCTCGCCGACGAACGGAATGCCCAGGGCGACAAGCTCCGGCAGGCCTGCTACTCGGGCCCGACCGGAACCGTGGGTGTAGGTACCTGCGCCAGCGGCTTCCGCACCTGCAACGCCACCGTGCCCGGGACCTCCAGCTTCACCGCGTGCCAGGGCGAGGTGGTCCCCACCAACCCGCCGGCGGATCCGGAGCTCGCGTGCAACGGCACCGACGACGACTGCGACGGGACGATCGACGACGGCTTCGACAAGGACGGCGACGGGTTCGTGGCGTGCTCCGCCTGCCCCGGCATCGCCGCCTGCGACTGCAACGACGCCGATCCGGCGATCAAGCCGGGCGCTCTGGAGGTCTGCGACACGATCGACCAGGACTGCGATGGCCAGGTGAACGACCTCCCGCCGAGGACCTGCTTCGGCGGCATGTTCGCCACGCCGGAGACGTATACCGGCACCTGCCCCGGGCCCAACTGCGCGCCGAAGGGTGAGTGCCGCGCAGGCACCCAGACCTGCGAGGCGACGGGCACGTGGTCGGCCTGCAACGGCCAGGTGCTCCCCGCCTCGGATCCGGCGATGGGCGAGCTCACCTGCGACAGCAAGGACGAGGACTGCGACGGCGCGACCGATGACGGCGCCTTCGACCAGGACATGGACGGCGTGACCACCTGCGCCGGCGACTGCAACGACACCAACGCGGCGATCAAGCCGGGCGCCCTGGAGGTCTGCGACAACATCGACAACGACTGCAACGGCAGCATCGATGGGGTCTCCACCTCCTGCTACTCCGGCCCCGCCGGCACCGCAGGCGTTGGCCAGTGCAAGGCCGGCACGTCGAGCTGCGAGGCAGGGATGCCGGTCGGCATGTGCAGCGGCGAGGTCCTCCCGAGCGCCGAGGTCTGCAACGGCAGGGACGACGACTGCGACGGCAAGATCGACGAGGACTTCGATCTCGACGGCGACGGTGCGTTCGACTGCGCCGCCTGCCCGAACATCCCGGCGAACCAGTGTGACTGCAACGACTCGGACGCGTTCAACCGCCCGGGAATTCCGGAGCGCTGCGACTGCCACGACAACAACTGCAACGGCACGGTCGACGAAGGGAACGTCTGTCTCGCCGCGCCCTGCTACGACTTCGATGGCGACGGCTTCACCAACTGCGCCGGTGACTGCAACGACCGCGACACACTGATCGGTCCGCACCGCACCGAGGTCATTGGAAACGGCCGCGACGACGACTGCGACGGCGCGCTGGACGAGGACACCGACGAAGACGGCGACGGCTTCTCCACCGGCCAGGGCGACTGCGACGACCGCGTCGCGGCGGTGAACCCGGGCGCCGTGGAGGTGTGCGACGGCTTCGACAACAACTGCGACAGCAAGGTCGACGAAGGCTTCGACCAGGACCGGGACTTCGCCACCTCCTGCGCCGGCGACTGCGACGACACCGACCCGAGGCGCAGCCCGTTCCTCACCGAGGTCTGCGGCAACGTCATCGACGACAACTGCGACGGCCGCGTCGACGAGGACTTCGACGAGGACGGCGACGGCGTGAGCACCTGCCAGGGTGATTGCAACGACCACAACCCGGCCGTGCACGGCGCGTTCGGCTCCATCCCGGCGGCGACAGAGGTCTGCGACGGCCAGGACAACGACTGCGACCGCGAGACCGACGAGGGCTTCGATCTCGACGGCGACGACGTGGCGTCCTGCCTGGGCGACTGCGACGACAGCAACCCGCAGGTCAACGTGCGGAAGTACGAGGTCCCGGGCAACGGGGCCGACGACAACTGCGACGGCCGCGTCGACGAGGGCTCGGTCGACCAGGACGGCGACGGGTTCACCCCGATGTGCGGCGACTGCAACGACGCGGATCCGGGCACCCACCCTCACGCGAGCGAGACCTGCGACCGGGTGGACAACAACTGCGATGCCTACGTCGACTCGGCGAGCGGGAAGCACGACCTCTGCGCGACCTGCTTCGACGCGGACGGCGACGGCGTGACCAACTGCGACGGTGACTGCAACGACGCCGACCCGTCGATCTACCGGGGCGCGCCCGAGGTCTGCGACGGGAAGGACAACGACTGCGAGGGCTCGATCGATCTCGACGGGCTCGGGCTGTCGGTGTGCACCACCCCCGACGGCGGGGTGATCGACCCGGGCACCCTGGACGCGGGCGAGCCGGAGCCCTCCGACGCCGGCGTGATCGACCCGGGGACCCCGACCGGGCCCGGAGACGATAAGATCGTCCTCGGCTGTGGCTGCGCCGCACCGGGCGGCACCGTGGGCGCCATCCTGCTGGGCCTGCTGGTGGTGTTCGTCCCGCGGCGGATGCGGCGGTTCCCGGCCGCGGACCACACGAAGGCGGGCGGCACGCTGATGCTGCTGCTCCTGCTCGTCCTGGGCTCCGGCTGCCAGAGCGAACTCGACGCGCCGCACCCTGTCGATGCCGGTGAGGCGCATTCGTCCGACGCTGGCGTCGACGCCGGGAACCCTCCCCCGACCCCCGACTGGGACTGCGGGGAGCTCGTCCCCGGGAAGATGACCCAGGAGCTGGTCCCCGGGACCACCCTGCCCTTCGCCGTCCCCGACGGCTACGCCGTGGTCACCCACCAGGCCGGCGCCGCCCTGGTGCTGGACGATCCCGCACGTCACGTGTCCGGGTTCGTCCTGCGCCGGGCGCTCCCGTCGGACATCGACCCGTCCTCGATCACCGCCGCCGAAACCGTCGGCATCCGCGAGGTGTCCGCGCTCGAGGGCTTGATCGGAACGCCTCCGGTGGAGGAGCGCTCCGAGCGTTCGAGCCGTATGCTCCCGCGGAACACCTTCACCACCAGCCAGACGCTGAGGCTCACGACGCCGACCACCAGCGCCGGTCTGCGCAATCGACTGCTCGCCCACTTCTCCCAGGTCTCGCCCGCCGATCTGGGCGCCCTCCCGGGCGACGTCAACGCCCCCTCGGCCGATCAGCACGTGGTCAGCGTGATGGTGCGCGTCAGCCAGAAGGACCTGGTGATCGCCGCGGCCGTGACGACGGTGGAGAAGCTGGTGGACAACCAGCCCACGATGGCGGACCTGACCAACGGCACCCACCTGGGGCCGGAGGGCGCCGTGCTCGTCCAGCAGTGCGAGCACCGCTCCGTGCCTGCGCTGCTCAGCGACTTCATCTTCGTCGTCGACAACTCGGCCAGCATGATCGAGGAGCAGCAGGCGCTCTCGAACGCAGCGGTGTCCCTGTACGACGCGTTCGTGGCCAGCGGGCTCGACTTCCGGCTGGGCGTCATCACCACCGACGGCGAGGTGCTCCGCGGCACCGGCTTCACCACCTCCGCCACCCAGTTCCAGCAGGACGTTCGCGTGGGCATCAACGGCAACGGCGTGGAGATGGGTCTGGAATACGCACGGCGCGCCATCCTCCTGGCGAAGCAGCACACCGTGCCCGAACGGCAGGTGCGCCCGGGCGCCGGCCTGGTCGTCGTGTTCTTCAGCGACGAAGCCTCGACCAACCTCGACCCCGTGTCCGCCTACGCCGACTTCTTCCGGAGCGAGGGCGCGGTGGCGTTCGCCATCGTCGGGCCCAAGCCCACCGGCTGCCAGCGCGTCGGACTGGGCAAGGCCCGCGCCGGGACCGCCTACATCGACGTCTCCACCGCTACAGGCGGGAGCAGCGGGAGCATCTGCAACCCGAACCTGTCCGAGACGATCGAGGACGTGCTCCTGGGCGCGCTGGGCGCGGCGAGCAAGTCCCCCCTGGAGTACACCCCCATCTCCGGGACGCTCTCCGTGCGGACGGACCAGCTCATCCCCCGGAGCAGGAAGTCCGGGTTCGACTACGAGCCTGCCGGCAACAGCATCCTGTTCTTCGGGATGGTTCCGCCCACCGGGACCACCTTCGACGTGGCGTACAGCGCGTTCACCTCATTCCAGTAAGGGTCGAGGCCCTCGCTCCCACCTGACAGCCCCCGGTAGGATTCGAGGCCATGCGCACTCGAATCCTCCTGCCACTCGTTGCTGCGTCGCTGTCCTGGGTGTCCTTCGCCTGCGGGACCGATCCCGCGGGCACCGGCGACGTGCTTCCGGATGCGGGCAACACGAGCCCGGACGGCGGACAACATCCTGCCGATGCCGGCGACCCCGATGCGGGTCAGTCCATGGATGCCGGGACCGACGACTGGACCTGGGTGGACGTCCCAGAATCGGCGTGCGGCAACGGAGCGCCCACCGGCTTCGGCATCAACGTCTCGGACCGGAGCAGCGATCTCTTCCTCTACCTGCAGGGAGGCGGCGCCTGCTGGAACACGCAGACCTGCTTCCAGTTGAAGACCGCCACCCACATCGAGACGGGCTACGGCAAGGCGGAGTTCGAGAACGAGCCGTTGACGGGGCCCTTCGCGGTCGATCGCGCAGCGCCGACCAATCCACTGCGGGACATGTCCTGGGCCTTCGTCCCCTACTGCACCGGAGACGTCCATTCGGGCGATGCGGTGGCGACCTACGGCGCGCGTCAGGTGCACCACAAGGGCGGGAAGAACATGGAGGCGTTCCTGGAGGACCTGAGCGCAATGCTCCCGAACACGACCCGCGTGTTCCTGAGCGGCAGCAGCGCCGGTGGCTTTGGCGCGCAGATCAACTACGAGCGGGTCCTCCAGGCCTTCCCCTCGGCCGAGGTCCACGTGCTGGCCGACTCTGCGCAGATGATCAACCCGAGCGGGACGCTGCTCGCGACCTGGATGACGACCTGGAACTCGGCCCCTCCCACCGGATGCCCCGACTGCCTGGAGGACTTCACGAAGCTGCCCGCGTACCTTGCGGATACCTATCCCGACCGGAGGTTCGGACTCCTCGCGTTCGACCGCGACCAGACCCTCAGCTTCTTCTTCTCGCTGAGCCAGGATGCGTTCGCGACCGAGACCTTGTCCCTCCTGTCCTCGGTCTACGACGGCCGGAGCAACGCGAAGTACTTCCTCAAGTCCGGCGCCCAGCACACGATGCTCGGGGCGCTCGACACGACCACCAGCAGCGTCGGTGTGACCCTGAACGACTTCGTCACCGACTGGGTGAATGGAGATGAAGGGTGGGAGAGCGTGAGCGAGGTCGCTCCGTAGGAGTCGCTCGATCGCTCGGCGGTTCCAGATGTCACGTACACGTTGCCCGGGTGCCATTCCCATGTCGCCCGCGAATGCGTTCATGCAGGTGTGAACACCATCCGTCGGCTCCTGACGTGGGACGAATCGCTCTTCCTCTGGGTCTGCAGCCATCAACGCCCGTGGTGCACGCGGCTGATGAGGGGGCTGACGCACTTCGGTGATGGCACGAGCTGGGTGATCGTCTCGCTCATCCTGCTGGTGCTGGGGATCCCCGGGACGGAGCAGATCGGCCTGCTGGTCGGTTTCGGCGCGCTGTTCGCTGCCCTCGCGGCCCAGGCGGTGAAGCGGGTCACCCGGCGCAGGCGTCCCGACGTGGGCATCGTCGGCTTCAAGGCGCTGGTGGCGAACCCCGACGCGTTCTCGTTTCCCTCGGGCCACACTGCAGCGGCTTTCGGCGTGGCGGTCGCGGTGATGGGACACGGCAGCGGACTGTGGCCCCTGATGTCTGGACTGGCAGTGTCGATCGGCTTCTCGCGCGTGTACCTCGGGGCGCACTATCCGCTCGACGTGGGCGTCGGTGCGCTGCTCGGAACCGCCAGCGGCGCCGCTGCGCAGCTCGCGGTGCGCTCACTGCTCTAGCGGCAGGCGCACGCGAAACGTCGAACCGCGCCCCAGCTCGCTCTCCACCTCGATCTCCCCTCCGTGGGCGCGAATCAGGCGCCGCGCGACGGAGAGGCCCAGCCCCACCCCCGGGATCTCACCGCGCGCCCCGCCGCTTCGGCGAAACGGCGTGAAGATGCTCTCCCGCTCCTCGAGCGGAATGCCCAGCCCCACGTCTTGAACTTCGATCACGGCGTGGTCGCCCTGCACGCGAACCCGAACGTCGACAGGCCCGCCCTCCGGCGAGTACTTGATCGCGTTCGAGATGAGATTTCCGATGACCTGGTGGAGTCGGGCCGGATCGAACTTCACCACGAAGGGCTCATCAGGAACGTCGCAGCGCACCTCATGGGCCTTCGAGATGTCGGCGAAGAGCGCGACGGACTCCTCGACGACCCCTCGCAGATCCTTCTGCTCCAGATGCAGATCGAACTGGCCTGCTTCGATTCGGTTGACGTCGAGCAGGTCCTCGACGAGCCGGTTCATCCGGTCGACCTGACGCACCATGAGCTTCATCCGATCGACCTGCTTCTCGGGGTCGGGCTGGCGTGACGCGATCTGTGCCGCCATGCGCAGGCTGTTCATCGGATTGCGGAGATCGTGGGCGATCGCGGCGAGGAAGGTGAGCTGCTGCATGCGTTGCGCCGCCAGCCGTTGGATGAGTCCGTTCACGGCGTCGGCGATCTCGCGCAGCTCGAGTGCGGCTTCTCTGGGCACGCGTGTCTCCTCGCACATCGTCCGGACGTCGAGCGAACGCCGGATGCGCTGAACCGGCAGGTAGATGAGCCTGCGGGCGTAGAAGACCGCCCCGACCAGACTGCCGGCGACCAGGAGCAGCATCGCAGTCGAGACGAGCCTTGCTGTCCGCGACCAGCGCGCGGTTCGCTGTGCTGACACCTCGCTCGCCCGTTCGTAGAGATCGGCGAGCGCTTGAGCGTGCTTGTAGGACTGGTGAATTTCGGCGCGTGTTACCGAGCGGCCGTCGGGGGGCGCCGCCAGCACTTCCCGACGGATCCTCTCGATGGATGCCGCCAGCTGCCCGGCGAGCTCTCGTTCTCTCGGCAGCTTTGCCAGCCGCTCCGCTTCAGCAAGCCATCGGACCAACTCCGCATCCGCAGCCTGCCACCCCGCCTTCCAGCGACGGTCACCGGTCTGGATGAAGAGCTCGTGTTCGCGCGTGGCGATGAACAGGTTGGCCTGAATCTCTTCGATGGCTCGGAGGCCCGCGACGGAGTGCTCGAACTCGCCGGAGAGGATGACCAGGCGGACGACCGTCAAGCCGAGCGTGATGGCGAGGAGCAGCGCAATCCCGGCCAGGCCGAGTCCCAGCAAGA
>JBAWAM010000931.1:0-8446 GCA_049589315.1 Myxococcaceae bacterium | reverse complement strand
AGGAGCGCCAGCCGCTCCGGTCGAGGCAGCGCCGCCTCCGCCTCCTGCGCCTCCTGCGCCTCCTGCGCCGCCCCCGCCGGCACCCACCGGTTCCGGTGAGGGCAGTGGGGACTAGCATCCGTTCAGGGGTGCTCGCCGCCCTCGCGTTGATCGTCTGCGCCGCTCTCCTGGGCGGGTGCAGGCGGGGCGCGAAGCACCGTCTCGATTCGGTCGAGGTGGTAGGCGCCACGGTCCGGGGCAATCCGCAGCTCGGCGTGACGGCGGAGCAGGTGAAGACGCTGTTCGATGAGGCGCTCGCCGACACCGGGCGCTTCGTCCTGCCCGCGCCGGACGGCGCGAAGTCGCCGAAGGACGAGGGCAGCGCGGCGCTCTCGCTGGAGCTGCCGTTCACGCGCGAGGCAGTGAAGGAGGGGCGGGAGGGCACCTACGCGGAGGTGGCCGCCACCCTCACGATCCGGCGGGAGGTGGACTCGCTCGCCGTGCGCTACGAGGTGGTGGGGCTGGGCGAGGCGCCAATCCAGAGCGAGGAGGCGAAGCCGGCGGCGATGCAGCTCGCGCTGCGGCGGGCGCTGGCGGAGGTCGTGACCTCGGCCGACCTGCAGCTCGTCGCCCTGGACAAGAGCGACGCCGAGCTGGCGCGCGATCTGCGCTCGGAAGATCAGACCGTGCGTGAGTTCGCGCTGCGGATCCTGATCGAGCGCCAGCACCCCGCGGTCACCGAAGTGCTGATCGAGCGACTCCGTGCCCTCGACCTCGATCAGGTCCGACAGGCGATGGGCGCGCTCGCGGAGATGCGTGAGCAGCGCGCCGTGAAGCCGCTCATCGAGCTGACCCGGGCTAAGGATCCCGCCTTCGTGCGGGAGGTCCTCTTCGCCCTGGCGCAGATCGGCGGGGAGGAGGCGATGGCGTACCTGTACACGGTGGCCCAGGGCCACGACGAGCCCGCGCTCCGCGACGCAGCGCAGAGAGCGCTGGACGAAATCGAGCTGAGGCGGAAGAACGCCGCACGCATCGTGGGAGGCCAACCTTGAAGCCGTTGAAGCCAGCCGTCGCCATCGTCCTGGCCCTGTTCGCCGCGGGATGTGCAGGCGGGGCGAAGCAGGTCCGTGAGCAGCCGGCGCGCGACCTGTCCGCGTATTACCCCCTCCAGATCGACAACCGCTGGACGTACGAGGTCGGGCTGCTCGGCGAGAAGACGTCCCAGGAGGTCCGTATCGTCGGCCAGGAGGGCGAGGTCTTCGTGGACGACAAAGGGGGGCGACTGACCGTCGACGCCTATGGCGTGCGCGACGACAAGCGCTACCTGCTCCGAGGCCCGATCGAGGTCGGAACCTCGTGGACGAACGTCGTGTCCGTGTCCTCGATCGAGCGGTACCGGATCCTCGAGGTCGGCTTTACCTGTACTGCGGCGGCGGGGAGGTTCGAGGGCTGCGTGCGAGTCGAAGGGCGCAACCGCGTCGACGCCAACACCACGCTGATCAACGAACTGACCTTCGCGCCCGGCGTGGGCCTGGTGACAATCGAGACCGCCGCCGAGGTGAAGGGCCAGCGGATCCCCCAGGCGAAGCTGGAGCTGACGTCGTACGAGGTACACCCCACCGGGGCGCAGTGAGACCACGCCCGCGCGTCCTGCCCATTTGCGATGCCCACCTGCTGACTGCGAACTGCCAACCGCCGACCCGTCCGCCTGGGCACCGCAACCGTCGACCCAGGGCGCCTGTACGGGCATGTGCGTCCCGCTCCCCGATTGATCCCACCCGACCGCATACGTACCCTAGCTGACCCATCATGGACCGCGTCGAGCAGACCACCGAAGAGCTGGTCTTGAGCTTTCTGGCCGAAGGTGGAGACGAGTACACCTCGGGAGAGATGCTCTCGGGCAAGCTCGGCTTGTCTCGAACCGCAGTGTGGAAGTGCGTCCAGTCGCTGCGGGACAAGGGCTATCGGATCGACGCCGTCCCGGCGCGGGGCTACCGCCTGGTGGAGATCCCGGACCGGATCACGCCGCTGGAGCTGGCGCCGCTGCTGAATACGCACGACTTCGGCCGGACCATCCATTTCCGGGACGTCGTGCCTTCGACGAACGCGCTCGCCTTCCAGCTGGCGCAGGAGGGCGCGTATCACGGCGAGGTCGTCGTCGCCGAGCAGCAGACGCACGGGAGGGGACGGCGCGGGCGCCAGTGGGTTTCCCCTCATGGTCGGAACCTCTACTTCTCGGCGATTCTGCGCCCTGATTTTCCTCCCCAGCGCGCGCCCGAGCTGACCCTGGTCGCCGCGGTTGCGGTGGCGGAGACCCTGCGTGAGGCGGGCGCCGACGCGACCATCAAGTGGCCCAACGATCTGCAGATCGGGGGGAAGAAGGTGGCGGGCATCCTGACCGAGCTCTCCGCCGAACCCGATCACATCCACTTCGTGGTGCTGGGCATCGGGGTCAACCTCAACGTGCGCGCCAGCGAGCTCCCGCCGGAGGTCGCGGGGATCGCCACGTCGTTGATGGAGGCCCGGGGCCGACGCGTTCCGAGGGCCCTTTTCGCCGCCGCCGTGTTCACCCGGCTCGAAGACTGGCTCGACGCGCACCAGGACCGCGGCTTCGACCTGGTTCGCGAGGCCTGGAAGTCGTTGTCCAATACGCTCGGTCAGGAGGTGCTGGTGAAGACCGAGCGTCGGGAGTTCACCGGGATCGCCGAGGACATCGATGAAAGCGGGGCGCTGCTCGTGCGCACCGCCGGCGGGCTGGAGAAGGTGGTGGCAGGCGACGTCGAGCAGCTCCGTCCGCGCCTGCCTGGGCGAAGCTGAGCGCAAACATCCGCGGCGCTGCTACACTCGGCAGCCATGTTGCTGGCCATTGACGTCGGGAATACCAACACGGTTCTCGGCGTGTACGACGGGAAGAAGCTCCTCGCGCACTGGCGAATCGAAACCCATCCGGGCCGAACGTACGACGAGTACGGCATCCTCGTCCGCCAGCTGTTCTCCTTCTCCGGACTGGACCCTGACCGGGTCAAGGCGGTCGCGGTCTCCAGCGTCGTCCCGCCGCTGCAGTTCAATCTGGAGCGCATGAGCGAGCGCTACTTCCGGTGCAAGCCGATGTTCGTAGGGCCGGGCATCAAGACAGGGATGCCCATCCTCTACGACAACCCGCGAGAGGTGGGCGCAGACCGGATCGTCAACGCGGTCGCGGCCTACGAGAAGCACCGCTGTGGGCTGATCGTCGTGGACTTCGGAACGGCCACCACCTTCGACGCGGTGACGCCGAAGGGCGAGTACCTGGGAGGCAGCATCTCGCCGGGCATAACCATTTCGATGGACGCGCTCTTCACCAACGCGTCGAAGCTGCCGCGCGTCGAGTTCAGCCGGCCGCCCCACGTCGTCGGACGGAACACCGTGCATTCCATGCAGTCGGGCATGGTCTTCGGCTACGTCGGCCTGGTGGACGGGATCTGCGGCCGGATGACCGAGGAGCTCGGGTTCGACGTGAAGGTGGTGGCGACCGGCGGGCTGGCCCCGCTGATCGCCGCGGAGTCGCGCGTCATCACCGAAGTCGACGAGTTCCTCACGCTGGAAGGGCTGCGTCTCATCTACTGGAGGAACCACGCATGACGGCGCCCGATGCAGCCGCCCCCGCGGAGGTCGCGGCCTGTCCCATCACTCCAGATTTCCTTCCGCCGAACCTTCGCAAGCACGTCGATCCGGCGGCCCCGGTGCCGCTGAGGATGATGGCGGCAAAGTCGCTCGTCCCGCTCTCCCCGTCGGACATGTTGGGCGCGCTCTTCATGCTCACGTTCGACCCCGATCCGAACGTCCGGAGCACGGCGGACAAGACCGCCGCCTCGCTCCCGGATCGTATCCTCGCCTCGGCGCTGCGCGACGAGGGGCTTCAGTCTCCGGTGTTGGGCTTCTTCCTCCGCGCGCTCGCGGAGAAGGAGGTCTACGCGGAGATGCTCGTCCTCAACGGGACCACCCCGGACGAAGCGGTCGCCTCGATCGCCGCGGGCTGCTCCCAGAAGACGGCCGAGCTCATCGGGCAGAACCAGCTCCGTCTGCTGCGCCAGCCGGACATCCTCCGGCAGCTCTGCCTCAACGCGAACGCCTCGAAGGCGCTGCTCGACGGTGTCTGCGACTTCGCCGTGCGCAGCGGGCTGGATCTGCCCGACGTTCCGCAGATGAAGGAGGCGCGGATCCGCATCTACGGCCCCGAAGCGGCCGAGAAGCCGATTCAGCAGGGGCCCACCGCCGAAGAGGTGCTCAAGGAGTTCGCGGAGATCAGCGATGAGGGTGGGGCGCCGCTGGAGGAGGGCAAGCGCCTCACGCTCAACCAGCGGGTGATGAAGATGAGCATCTCGGAGAAGATCAAGCTGGCCACGCGCGGAAACAAGGAAGCCCGCGGCCTGCTGCTCCGGGACGCCAACAAGCTGGTGTGCGTGGCGGCGATCCGCAGCCCGCGCATCACCGATGGCGAGGTCCTGATGTGCGCCTCCAACAAGGCGTGCCAGGACGACGTCATGCGGGTCATCTACAACAACCGCGACTGGACCAAGCAGTACCCGATCAAGCTCGCGCTGGTGAAGAACCCGAAGACGCCGATGGCGATGTCGATGCGGTTCCTCGGCACCTTGCGGGAGAGCGACGTGAAGGACCTCGCCCGCGATCGGAACGTGCCCAGCGGCGTCGCCAGCTACGCCAAGAAGATGTTGGACAAGAAGAGCGAGCCCAAGAAGGGGTAGGGGCCCCGGGGAGGCCCCCGCCGCCTACGCGTCGGCGGACTCGTCGACGTCCACGTCCACGTCGATGTCGATCCGGGCCTGCTGCTGCTCATCCATCAGCTGCAGCGCGATGGCCAGCGCCTTGCGTGTCTTCTCCCGGACCTTCTCGTCGTCCTTGATCTTCGAGTAGAACTTCGCGATCCGGTCCTCGTACTTCTGGGCGCCCTGCTCGAGCCCGGACACCCGACGCCGCAGCGCTCCCGCCTCTTCGCCGAACGCGGTGGCCTGGGAGGTGAGCTGGTTCTTCGCCGCCTCGAGATCGATCTGCGCCTGCTCGAACTGGGCGCGGACGTCGTCGAGCTCGCGGCGAGCGCCGTCGTTGGCACCGCGGAGCTGCTCGGTCTCCCGGCGAAGCTCGTCGCCTTCGTCGCGTGCCTGACGGAGCTGGGACTCGAGATCCCCCGCGCGGTGGCGCAACGACTCGAGCTCACCCTGGGCAACCATCAGCCGCTGGCGCGCATCCAACATCTCGGCCTGTACGGTGGTGAGGTTGGCGGACGCGGTGCGCGCCTCCTCCTTCGCCGACAGGAGCTGCTGGTCGAAGCGCTTCCGCTCCGCTGCGAGCTGATCCGCGCGGGTCTGCAGCGTCTTGATCTGCGCGTCCTTGCGCGCCATCTCCCCGGACTCCTCGGAGAGCTGCTGCTCCAGCTGGAGCAGCTTGTCCCTGAGCTCGAAGATCTCCTGGTCCTTCTCGTTGTGCTCGGACTTGAGGCGGAGGATCTCCTTGTCCTTCTTGTTGGATTCGGCCCGGAGCGCGAACACCTGCTCCTTGCTGCCGTCCTGGTGGGCCGTGGCGCGGGTCGCCTCGAGCTCTGCTTCACGCGCGGAGACCTGCTCCTCCAGCTCCCTCGTGCGGTTCTCGTAGTCGCTCGAGGTGGCGCGGGCATCCGAGAGCGCACCTTCGAGCTCGGTCACCTTTGCCCGGAGGGAGCGCAGCTCTCCCGGGTCGATCGAGCTGGCACCGAAGGACGCCGACCGGAACGGGGAGGCGGGCATGATGGGTTCGGGCTCCGACTCCACGGGCAGATCGGGCATGAACCCGACGACCGTGCGATCCGCTGCGTCGTCGTCCATGAAGGGGACGTCGTTCGTCGTCTCCTCCAGGCCGCCGAAGGGGTTGTCGTCCAGGGCCACCGGTGGCGGCGAGCGCGAACCCAAATCTTCGACCGAGGTCGCCTGGCCGAATGCGGCGTCGAGCATGTCCAGGTCGGGATCACCGGAGACGGTGCCGTCCTCTTCGACCTGGATCTCCTCCGCGGCGGCATGGCTGCCAGTGGGGGACGCCTCGTCTCCGAGGTCGACCAGATCGGAGATCGAGAGGCTCTCCTCGATGACCTCCTCCTGCGCGACTTCGGGGAAGCCGATGAGATTGCCCACGGTCTGCACGAGCTCGGCGGTATCCACCGGCTTGGCGACGTAGTCGTCCGCGCGCGTCTTCAGCTTGCGGTGCTGCACGAAGCCGTCGGGGTTGCCGACGATCACGATCGGGATCGACTTGAGCTCTTCATCCTTTTTCAGCTTGCCGCACAGGATGTAGCCGTTCTGTCCCGCCGAGAGATCGACCTCCATCACGACGAGGTCCGGGCGCTGGCGCCGGATGAGATCCACGCTGCCCTTACCGTCGGAGGTCTCTTCGACCGCGAAGCCATGCGCTTCGAGTTCGGCGCGCATGCTGTGGGAGAGGGCCGAGTCGCTTTCAACGATCAGGATGTTCTTAGCCATGTCTGGTGGCACTTCCGCGGGCGGATGCGACGTCGGATGAGCAGGTCGAGGCTAGCGGTCGCATCCGGAGCCGTCAACGCTTCGGCCGGCACGTGATGACGAGCGATTTGCGCTCGGCGAGGCGAACGTCCTCTTGCCTGCACGCTGCTTCAGGGCTGTAGCGAAGCAGGCTTCACGTCGATCACGGGCATCGACGAGGGCGGCGTGGCCGTAGGCAGCCGCGGATCTCGCGGGCGCTCCTGCTGCGCCTCGAGCAGCGCGCGGATGTCGTGTTCGTCGAGATCCGTGACCATCTCGTAGACAATCTCGCCGTCGCGCCAGAGCGCCACGTTGTAGCCGAGCCGCCGGTCGACCTCGACGCGGGGGAGTGGCTTGGCCTCGACGTCGTTGCCGGTGTCGTCGAACACGAACAGGCCGATCGTGCGCGGGTTGCCTTCGGTATCGGGCGCTTTGTAGCTGATGTACGCGGCCGGCCGGTCAGTCACGTTGGAGATGCGCGCGCCGGAGACCCGGGCGTTCGGGAAGCGGGGAACGGGAACGCGGTGATCCAGCTTCCCGCCGAACCACGCCTCGACCGTCTCGTGCGCCGCGTCGGTGATCTCCGCGGGGAGCGCGCGGGCGTGTCGCCGGGCCGCGTCTTCGAGGAAGCGGTCCCGCTCCTGTGGCCAGAGGGCGTAGCTGCCCGCGCCGATGGCGGCCACCACCGCGGCCGCGGCCGAGAGGGTCAGGGCCTGGCGAAGCTGATGACGCCGGACCTCGCGACGGATGCCCCCCTGGATCGAGTACCGGAGAGCGTCCGGTGCCCGATTCAGAGGCTGCTCGGGATCACCGAAGAACTTCTGCCGGAGCGTCTCCCGGAAGAGCCGCTCATGCATCACGCGGCGCATGCACCCTTCACAGGTCGAGAGGTGCTGCTCGAGATCAACGCAGTCGACAGCTTGAAGCTCGCCGTCGACGTACGGATTGAGGAGGGTATCTAGTTCGTCGCACGTCATGCGCGCATGCCGGAGAGCGGTGCCGTCGTTGGAGTCTTGTCGCCCTCCGACGCCGAGTCTACCCGGTCTTCCTGTTCCGGTATTCCTGAAGGTTCGTCGGCTCATTGGGCGAAGAGGCTTCCTTGTTTTCTTCGCCGCTCAGAACACCGGTCCCCAGCGCGTAATCCCGGAGAGTCTTCTGAAGCAGTTTTCGGCCGCGGAACAGGCGGCTCATGACGGTGCCGACCGGGCACTCGAGGATCTCGGCGATCTCCTTGTAGGAGAACTCCTGCAGGTCGGCGAGGATCACCACCAGCCGGAAATCGATCGGCAGGGAGTCGATGGCGCGGAGCACGTCATCCGACAGCAGCCGGTCGAAGAAGAACTGCTCCGGATTGGCCGCGAAGTCGGTGGCGTCTCTGGACACGAAGCGCTCGTGGACCGCCTCGCGCTCCGCCCCTTCGGTCACGGTCCGTTCCTTCACCTTCCGTCTGTACTTGTTGATGAAGGTGTTGGTGAGGATCTTGAAGAGCCACGCCTTCATATTGGTGCCGCGCTCGAACTTGTCGAAGAAGCGGTAGGCACGCATGCACGTGTCCTGGACCAGGTCTTCGGCGTCGCGCTCGTTCTTCGTCAGCCGCAACGCCGCCGAATAGAGCGGGTCGAGATGCGCGAGCGCCAGCTCTTCAAATTCACGCTTGGTGCGGTTGTTTTGACGGAAATCCAGCATGGTCGTGATTCCAGATCACTTGAAATGACAGGTTTTGTTCCAGTTGCGACCTCAGAAATGTACGCACCTGGACACCCTCCGCAAACGCCGCCCGCCTGCCTGTCGCACATTCCAAGGAGAAGACGCATCTTCTCCGGATTTATTCCCGAGCGATCTGACCTCCTTTGGATTTCATGGATAACCGCCCGGGCGGCCAGCGCAAATGACAACGCCCGCGAACGTCCCGGGAGGACGTACGCGGGCGCGCGCACTTCACG
>JBAWAM010000930.1:0-6553 GCA_049589315.1 Myxococcaceae bacterium | reverse complement strand
TCTCCGCCACCTGTGGCAGAGCCACCGAGGCCGGCCGCACCCGCGTCTCCACCACCCGTAGCTGAGCCACCGAGGCCCGCCGCACCCGCATCTCCGCCACCTGTGGCTGCGCCACCGAGGCCCGCCGCGCCGGCGTCTCCGCCACCGGTGGCCCAGCCACCGAGGCCCGCTGTGCCTGCGTCTTCTGCACTTGTAGTTGAGCCAGCAGGGCTCGCCGCACTCGCGTCTACGCCACCAGCGCGCTGAGCCACCGAGGCCCACCTCAAGCTCTCGCCGAAAGAGATAGACCAACTCGATGCCAACCTTCGGCTCCGTTCACCGACTCATGCCGCGAGCGCGAGCTGAGCGCACGTTCCGGTTCTGCAGCCGAAGCGAGGTGACGAGAGGGAGGATTCGCTCACGCTCTTGCCGCTTGTGGCCGGGTTGCCCCCGGCCGGTGCCCCGGGCCGCGAGCTAGGTAGAAACGCACGCAGATCGGAGCCACGCACCCACCCGGCGGAGCCTCATGATGGCACCGATCGGTTGACGTTCTTACCTAGGTCGCGCCCGGTGGGGTTCCCTGGGAGGGGAAGGGGAACTCGACCGGCGCGTGCTGGACCTCGGACTTCGGGAAGGTCCAGTTCCGGTGTCCTCCTGCAGCCAGCTCACCAGTGAAGGGTCCGAAATGAGCGTTCACGATCAGCTCCCGCATTGCCCTGGCCGGGCGTGGGTAACGCGTAGATGGGGTCGTGCTCTACCGTGAAGGTCCCCGCGAAGAGATGCGAGGAATGCGGCGCGGCGTTCATGTCCGGGGCGGAGGCGCCAGCAGCCCACCGTCCATCAGGACGAGACTGGCTGGTGGAAGGCGAAGGATCGAGCGTGGCGCTGAGTCGTCACCACCTCGCTCGTCGCCGTCTTCAGCATCGTCCGACGCCGAGCCAGGAAGGTCGCCAGGCAGGTGTTCGGCGCGGACTTCAGCGGCCCGCTATGCGCTGCCGCCGATGCTCTGCTGAAGGAGGTGGAGCCGGTTCCGCGCGGCGAGGAGCTGCTGCCGCAGGCTGTCGGAGTCGCGGGCGATTTCGCTGAAGCCCCGCTTCGACGCGTCCTCCGCGATCGCCCCGGCTTCTTCGGCGACCGAGGACATCCGGGACTGCACCTCGAGGAGTGCGGTCGCGAAGGTCTGTGCCTTGTCGCCCATTGTTCCGCCGGTGTGCGAAGCGGCCATGTTCTGGACGTGCTGGTTGAGTTCGGACGCGGTCCGGCCCAGATCGCCGAACCGCTCCATCAGCGATTGCAGCTCGGCGGCGCGGGCCTGGATCTCCTCGGCGCGGGCGTTGATCACCGCGGCCTGCTCCTGCTGCCGGGTGCGCGCGCGGGTGATGGCGTTGAGCAGTGTCCCCGCGAGTTGGACGAGCCTCGCGTCGCTCTCCGCTGCGTCATTGAGCGTCTTCGCTGCACGTCCGAGCTGCTTTTCGGTCCCCAGCGGTGCCCGCTGCACCGCCTCCGCGAGCTTCTCGAACTCTCGAAGCTCCTTCTCGAGCGCTTCGGCGGCCAGGGTGAGCTCGGACTCTTCGATCATGGCGCTGCGCATAGTCTCTCCTCTGGCAGGCAGCAACGGTTCCGGCCGCGGCTTGACCGGTGGTCACGAGGCCGCTAGAAGCCGTCCCGCCTTCGGGTCGCCCACGTCGGGCGGTTCAATAGGGAAGCCGGTGTGAATCCGGCGCGGTCGAGCCACTGTCACCAGGTGGTCCTGAGGACAGGACCCAGGAAGCTTCGGAAGTCGCCACTCCGCTTCAGCGGGGGAAGGTGGAAGCCTCTACCGGCCAGGCGCAGTGGGCGCCACGGGCCGGACCCGGAAGCCAGGAGACCTGCCCGAGGGTACGACGGAATTCCGTCGTCTGGCCTTCTCTCTTCTCAGAAGAGAGCGGAAGGCGAGCATGGTGACGTGGTCCCGGATCGTCCTGCTGGCGGTCCTTCTCTCGAGCTCCATCGACGCGCGTGCGGACGAACCGGCAGAGCTGCCGCCGGTCGTGGTCCCGCTCCCACCGGAGATGCCGGCCCCCGAGAGCGCGCCGCGTCGGGATCCCACGGGCGCGGTGACAGAGGTCGAGGTCGCCGAGCGCCGGGAGGAAGCGCACGTCGCCTCCGAGCTCATCTCCTCCGCGCCTGGCGTGCTGTCGCAGGACCGCGGCGGGCTCCTCCAGTCGCGCACGCTGTCGCTGCGCGGCGCATCGTCCAACGGGGTGCTGGTCCTGCTGGACGGCGTCCCGCTCAACGGGGCCGGCGGTGCGGTGGACCTGGCGCGCATCCCGCTGGCGATCGTGGATCGTTTCGAGGTCCTCCGCGGCGGCGCGGGTGCTCGCTATGGCGGCGGCGCGCTGGGCGGCGTGGTGAACGTGGTTACCCGTCGTCCCGGCAGCGGCGGGATCGTCTCCGGCGGGATGACCTACGGGAGCTTCGGCACCGGCATCGCGCACCTGTCCGGCACCGGCGCGCTGCTCGGGGGACACGGGCTCGTGGTCCTCCACGGTGCGCGCTCCAAAGGGGACTTCGGATACCTGTTCGACGATCGGCCTTCGCTCGAAGGGAACCCGCTCGTGCGCCGCGTTCGCGAGAACAACGACGTGCTCACCGGCGGGGCGATGCTCCGCTTCCGACGTGACGTCGGCGCGAAGACGGAGCTCGACGCGACGGCGGAGCTTTCGCTCGACGACCGCGGGTTGGCGGGGACGTCGCAGAACCCCACGCCCGGTGCCCGTTCTTCTGCCCAGCGGATGATGGCGAATGTTCGTCTGCTCCGGACCATCGAGCTGGGCGAGCTCTCGGCGCGCGCCTGGGCCCGTCGCGACGCGTCGCACTTCAAGGGCAGCAGCTTCGGCGCCGGCCTGCCGCAGACGGAGCTCTCCGCCGGCGCAGAGGCGAACGCGTCGCGTTTGTTCGGGAGCCATGGCCTGAGTGGATCGCTCTCGGTCGGCTTCGATGGCCTGGAGTCGACTGCGCCGCAGCTCCCTTCCGCAGACCCGCGCTGGTTCAAGGCGAGCGCGATGGTGGCCGATGAGCTGCTGCTCGCGGACGGCGTGGTGACGGTGATGCCGTCGGTGCGCGTGGACTTCGCCGGCCCGTTCACCACGTTCTCGCCCAAGCTCGGCGCGGCGTGGTCGCTCCCCGCCGGGTTCCAGCTCCGCGCGAACGTGGGCCAGGCGCACCGCGCGCCGTCGTTCCTCGAGCTGTACGTGATGCAGGGCAACCTGCTGCCGAATCCGGAGCTTCGTCCCGAGCGTGCGCTCTATGCCGACCTCACCCTCGCGCGAGAGGGCGAGTGGTCCTCGTTCGCGGTGACCGGGTTCCACAGCCTCTACGAGGACCTTATCGCCTACGAGTACTACCCGCCGTTGCTGGCCCGGCCCTTCAACTTCAACACCGCCCGCGTACAGGGCCTCGAGGTCGAAGCGAAGGCCCGGCCCAACGAGTACGTCTCCGCGGAGCTCGCGTACACCCTGACCTTGTCGTCCAATCTGCGGGACGACCCGCGCTACTTCGGGAAGGACCTGCCGTATCGGCCGCGGCACCGCGTCGTGGGAAGAGTGAACGGCGGACTTCAATGGGTCCGGGCCCGGGCGGAGGTGGACCTCCAATCGGAACAGACGGTGAACCGCACCGGGACGATCGCGTTGCCAGCCCGCGCGTACGTGAACGTCGGGATCACCGCGACCGTCTGGAAAGCGCCGCGGATCAGCGCCGCGTTCGACGTGAAGAACGTGCTCGATACGCAGTCGTCCGATTTTGATGGGTACCCGCTGCCAGGGCGTGCGGCGTACCTGACCTTGTCATTCGCTCTGGAGGAGACGAAGCCATGAAGGCTGTGTTGAAGACGGTCGTTCCGATCGCGTGCGTGCTGCTGTTCACCGGATGTCCCACGCAAGGTGTGGTGTGCGGCGAGGGGATGTCTGCTTGCGGTGAGGTCTGCGTGGACCTCCAGAGCAGCCCGCAGAGCTGCGGGGCCTGCGGTGTGTCCTGCGGGGACGGGCAGATCTGCCAGGAGAGCGCGTGTGCCTGCGCTCCGGGCGCGGCGCTGTGCGACGGTGCCTGCGTGGTGACCGCCACGAACCCGGACCACTGCGGCGCGTGCGGCAACGCCTGCGGCGAAAGTGAGGTCTGCGACGACGGGCTGTGCAAGGTGAGCTGCTCCGCCCCGACGACGCAGTGCGGTCAGAGCTGCGTCGCGCTGGACAGCGATGCGGCGAACTGTGGCGCGTGCTTCAACGCCTGCGAGCAGGGCCAGAGCTGCAATGGCGGTAAGTGCGGCTGGGACTTCGTGGCTGCGTGCTTCACCAACGGGCAGGTGGTCGGCCTTCAGGCGGGGACGTTCGTAAAGGGTGAGGTGAAGCCTCTGGGCACCGGCCCGCAGTCGCTCGCTGCGCACGGGGACGTGGTCTTCTCGGTCGACGGGATCGACTCGAAGCTCTACCAGGCCTCGGCCTCGACCCTGGACAAGCTCTCGAGCGAGGCGGGCATCGGGCAATTCGCAAACCACGTGCTGGTCGATGGGAACCACACGTTTGTCGTGAACTCGGGCGCGGGGACGCTTCAGATCCTCCGCGCGAGCGGCGAGGCGGATCCGGCCGCGGGCGTCGCGCTGGAGACGGTGGGTGAGTTCCCGTTCGGTGACAACGCGTTCCCCCAGGTCGCGGCGAAGGTCGGCGACAAGGTCTATGTCACGCTGCTCGGCGGCTTCGGTGCGGAAGAGGCGCTGCCGGGGCAGAAGGTCGTCGAACTCGACGTGTCCAACCCGGCGATGCCGACGAAGGGCAGGGAGTTCGATCTCACCGGGCTGGAACTGCGTGCGTTCTCGGCCGAAACCCAGAACTTCCCGCGGCCGCAGGGCATCGCGGCGAAGGGCGATGTGCTGTACGTCGCGTTGAACAACTCGGATGCGTTCTACGGGCTCGCGGGGCCGGGGTACGTGGCGGTGATTCCCCTCGGGGACGGGGAGATGAAGGCGATCGAGCTGCCGGAGGACAAGTGCCTCAACGCGACGTGGATCGCGGCGCAGGGCGACCAGATCGTCGTGGGCTGCGCCGGTCGCGCTGCGTACGACCCGAACACGTTCCAGCTGCTCTCCGTCGATGCCACGGGCGTCGCGCTGATCGAGCAGGACCAGGTCGCGGGGGCGGTGTCCTTCAAGTGTGCGGACGGCGATTCGACCTGCGCTCCGCCGATGGTGGGACGGTTCTCCATCAAGGGGGACGACATCCTGGTCGGTGACCAGAATGCGGGACGGATCTTCGTCGTGGGGATCGCTCCGGGCACGTTGACCGAGAAGCGTGGGCCTTTGGGCGGCACTGCGCTGAACGTCTGCCCGGTGGGCCCGGCGGGGTTCTCGAACGTCGCTGATATCCTGGCTCTCCCTTGATTCACCCCTCACCCCGACCCTCTCCCTGCATCGGCCTGGCCGTCCGGGGAGAGGGAGGGGAGGTCGCATGAGACGCTCAGCTGCGCTCGCAGTCCTCTTCGCTTCTCTCGGTTCGCTTCCGGCATCTGCGCTGGAGAAGCCGCAGTACCTGGGGCCGAAGCCGCCGGAGAAGGTGATGCGGATCGTCACGCTCGCGCCGTCGCTCACGGAGACGGTGCTCGAGCTGGGCGCGCGGGAGAAGCTGGTCGGGGTCTCGCGCTTCGACGAGTTCCCGGAGGTCGCCTCGGTTCGGCGGGTGGGTGGGTTCATCGATCCGAGCATCGAGGCGGTGATCGCGCTCCGGCCGGACCTGGTGCTGGTGCAGCCTGCGCCGGGCAACCAGCGGCCGGTCGAGAAGATCGCCGAGCTCGGCGTCCCGGTGCTCGCGCTCCCCATGCACACGATCGCGCAGACGCTGGAGTCCATCCGCGAGGTGGGCCGGGTGCTGGGTCGGTCGGCGCGCGCCGAGGAGATCGTCCGACAGATCGACGCCACCCGCGCGAAGGTGCGGAAGCGCGCAGAGGGCAGACGAAAGCTCCGGGTGTTGTTCGTCTACGACTTCGAGCCGCTCGTCGTCGCCGGACCGGGGTCCTTCGCGGACGAGTTGCTGCGGGACGTCGGCGCGAAGAATGCGGCGGAGAAGGCGGACACGCCCTATCCGGTGTACCCGGTCGAAGCGGTGCTCGCGGCAAGGCCAGATGTCATCATCGACTCGGACCACGACCCCCACGGTGCGGAGAAGCTGCGCCGACTCATCCGACTCAAGGATGCGCGCTGGGTGCGCCTCCCGTCCGAGGACCTGATGCACCCTGGCCCCAACCTGGGACGTGGCCTGGAGCAGCTCGCGCGCACGCTGTACCCGGATTGATCACGAACACCCCTGTGGACGCACACGCAGGGGGGAACGCCATCTGGCGCACGAAGACGACCGCGCTAGAGTTCACTTCCAGTGAATGCGTTCATCGTGGTGATCACCCGACATCCGCAGACGCGTCGCCAAGTGGCGCGGGCTCTCTACGCGGGCGGGATGGAGCTCCTCCCCGCCCAGGAGCGCCCGCAGCAGGTCCTGGTCGACGCCGTCCGCCCCTGCCCTGCGTGCAGTCAGCCGCTCCGCTTCACGCC
>JBAWAM010000929.1:0-16235 GCA_049589315.1 Myxococcaceae bacterium | reverse complement strand
GGGCGGCCAACCCCGCGAAGAGCGCCCGGGCGCGTTCGCCGTCGAAGGCGTTCCTGGCGAGGACGGTCACCGGGAGCGCCGCCCGCATGCCGAACCGCGCGAGCAGCAGCGGGTGCCGGGGAACGCGCGTGAGGGGTTGGAGGATGTCTTCGAGGAGCTCGCGGGAGTGCGCGGCGAGCGGCCCAATCATCCTGCGGTAGGCGTCGCCGTCGACGCCCAGTCCGGCGGCGGTCTCCTCGAGCGAGCGCACCAGGGTGACAGCGGTGCCATCGTCGAGCGGGTGTGCCACGTCGACATCCGGATGCACCCACTCGAGGCCGTGCTCCTCGAGGCGCAGCTCAGCGAACAGGGGAGAGGCGGCGGCGAGCGGGTGGATCGCCGAGCACACGTCGTGCACGAAGCCGGGAAGCGTGAGCTCTGCGCTGCGCAGCCCACCGCCGAGGGTCGGCTGAGCCTCGTGGACACGCACCCGAAGGCCGGCGCGAGCGAGGACGATGGCCGCAGCGAGCCCATTGGGCCCGCTGCCGATCACCGCCGCATCGAGCGCGCCGGTTTCGCGGAGCATGGATTCGTCAGGCCGACTGACGGGCCTTCTGCGGTGCAGCCGACCGGAGCGTCTGACCTTCCGGGAGGAGCCGCGCCGCGGTCTCGGGCAGGTAGATGTTGCGATCGAACTTATCGAGGTTCTTGTTCGCGACGACCTGGAAGCAGGCCGCGTTCCCCTGAGCGGCGATGTACGTCGACCACCCGAGGAAGATGTGCCAGATGCGGAACCACCGCTCGCCGTAGGTGCGGAGGACCTGATCCTTCGACGCCAGCCAGTTCTCGTGCCACTTCTTGATCGTGTGGCCGTAGTGGATGGTGATGTTCTCCGCCGAGTGGATCTCGAAGCCGACCTTCTCGAGGGCGAGGACCACGTCGCTCAGCGGCAGCGACGCATCGGCGCCCGAGAAGATGTACTTGTTCATGAAGAGACCCCAGATGAGGTCCTCAGGGCGCAGACCGATCACCGGCATTCCTTCACCGCCGCCGCGGCGCAGGCCGGTCCACTGCAGCAGGAAGATCCCGTCGTCCTTGAGCAGGTCGTAGACCTGGCTGCAGAACTTGCCGAGGTTCTTCACCCCGACGTGCTCCACCATCTCCAGGCTGGAGATCCGGTCGAACTTGCGCTTCGGGATGTCGCGATAGTCCAGGCAGAGGATTCGCGCCTTCTCCTGAAGGTTCCAGTCGACGATCCGCTTGTTGCCGTACTCGGTCTGCTTCTGCGCGATGGTGACGCCGGTCGCGTCCACGCCGTAGTTCTTCGCCGCGTGCCGCGCGAGCGTTCCCCAGCCACAGCCGATGTCCAGCATCTCCTGCCCCGGCTCGAGGAGGAGCTTCTGGCACACCAGGTTCATCTTGTTGTCCTGCGACTCCTCGAGCGTCTCGTTCTCCGGCCCCTCGCGGAAGACGCCGCAGGTGTAGACCATGCGCTCGCCGAGGAAGGCCTCGAAGAAGTCGTTGCCGCGGTCGTAGTGCTCGCGAACGATCCGCTCGTCCTGCGCCTTCGAGTGGATCGCCACCTCTGGGATGAAGCGGGTGAAGAAGAACTTCAGGTGCTCGGGGGTGATCGAGTACGTGACGAAGAGGTCGCGCTGCGACAGGAAGTCGTAGAGATCGCCCGGAATGTCGAGGGCTCCGTCGAAGTACGCTTCGAAGAGCGTCGCCATCGGGATCTTCTCGTTGCCCGAGTACTTCTTTGCCAGCGTCTGATCGTTGAAGACGACGTAATCAGTGAGTCTTGCCAATGTCTTAACCCCGGTGCACCCCCGCCATGCCTCACGGGGAATTTGGTCGCGACACCCGAACACAAACCGGGCTTGCTCGCCACCGGCCAATCTAGAGAACTGTCGAATTTGACGGGCCCGACACCTTTCGGGATGGTTGTAAACGTTCATGCAATGGTTTGCCTGGTCAGTTGCACTGACTCCGGAGCTCGTGCGTGAGCAGCCCCGCGGGTCGGGCCCGCCGCCGGTACCGGAGGCCGGCGAGGTGGCCGAGGCCCTCGACGTGGACCTTGTCTACGACGTGCTGCACCCCGACTGGGGTGGTCGCATCCCCCGGCTCGTGGAAGCGCCGGGGCATCGGCTCTGGGGGCGCGCTAGGCCGGTTCCGCCCGAAGCGGTGAGCGCGGTCTGCCGACTCGAGGCGGATCTCGGCAGAGCGACCGAGGAGCGACGGGTGCGGGTGCGCACCGCGGCAGGCGCGCTGTCGGAGGCAGTCGCCTTCTCCCCGCCCGCCACGGGCCTCTCCACCGAGGGCCCGGTGAGCGAACGGTACCTCCGGGCGCTGGCACTCTCCGCCGAGAGAGCCGGACTCCCCGTGGATTACGTCCAGCGACTCCAGGCAGAGGCCCAGATCGTCGCCACCCTCCAGCAACTCGGGAGATCGAAGAGACGATAACCCGCGCAGGATTCCTCAGCTTCGAACATGCCCACCACGACCATCGCCGGCGTCACCGTTCACAACGCCGTGGCGTCGACCACTGGGAGCTGGAACCGCTCGACCGCGCGCGAGGTCTCGATCGCCGAGCTGCAGAGGAAGTTCGGCTGGTCCGAGACGAGCGTGCAGTCCGAGCTGATGAGGGCGGCGGACGCGGCCAGCACCACCGTCACCCGACGGCGCAACGGCAGCGTCTCCGCGGCAGAGCTCCAGAGATATCTGGCGAATCCGACCGATGCGCGCTTCCTCACCTCGACCGCGATGCAGCAGCACCGCGACGCACTGGAGTCGAAGCTCTCCGGGCGCGCTCGGTCGGTGGCGGTGGATGCCTTCGACAGCAACTGGCAGGACGCGGTGGCGCGCAAGGCGGACCTCATCAGCGGCGATGCCGACGGAAAGCTCTCTCTCTCGGAGCTCGAGGTGTATCTCCAGAGGACCCGGGCCGGCCGCGTCGACGAGAGCATCTGGGTGTCCGATCAGGCCGTGGCCGTTCACGAGAGCCGCGTCGCCGAAGCTGCGGGAGAGAAGGACCCTCTGCGGCCCGTGGGCGACACGCCGGGCCTGTCGCTGGTGAAGGAGTACATGCGCCTGTCGCTGGACGAAGCGAAGAATGTCCCGACTTTCGTCAGCTATCTGCTCTCTGCCGCGGACGTGAAGGAGACGCCGAACGAGGTCAGCCGGGCGGAGAGCCGCTTCGTGCGTGATCCGGCGGTGAGGGCGGGCGTCACCGATGGCGACTACGTCCGCACGGGCTTCGACCGTGGACACATGAAGCCGGCGGAGGACTCGCCCACCCAGGCGGCGATGGACGAGAGCCACTTCATGAGCAACATCGCCCCCCAGCACGGAAACCACAATCAGCAGACGTGGCGGACGCTGGAGGAGGCGGTGAGCGATCTGGTGAAGGCCACCGGGGGCAAGGCCCACATCATCACCGGCAACCTCTACCTGGACGCGAACGGAAAGCCGCTCCCGCCGGAGAAGGTGCAGACGATCGGATCCCAGACGCGTTCGATCGCGGTGCCCACGCACAACTTCAAGACGGTGCTGCTGGAGCTGCCGAACAAGAGCCTCACCGCGTTCGCCTACCTCGTGCCCAACATCAAGAATTCGCCGATCCGGAGGGAGGAGGTCATCCCGTTCCTGGAGAAGTCCCGCGTTCCGGTGGACCGCATCGAGGAGCTGCTCGGCATGGACCTCTACTCGCAGCTGCCGAAGCGCGTTCAGGAGCGGATGGAGAAGGACACCGACGCCCGCATCGCATTCCAGAATTCCAGCCAGTACTACTCCGCGACGCTGCTGTGGCCGCAGTAGGCCGACTCACCGTCGAAGCCGTCGCTCGAGGAACTGTTTGAGCGCGACCGCATTGTTGTGCTCCACGTCGCGCGAGCTGAACAGGAGCGTGACGCTGCCTTTCCGGGCGGAGTCGAGGATCGGCTTCCAGGCTTCGGGTCGGGAGCGGAGTTCCTCGTCGTACCGGCGCTGAAACTCGGTCCACTTCGCCGGATCGTGTCCGAACCAGCGCCGCAGCTCCGTACTCGGCGCGACGTCCTTGAGCCATGCATCGAAGGCGAGCTCGGTCTTCTTGATCCCGCGCGGCCATAGGCGCTCGACGAGGTAGCGCGTCTTTTCGTCGTGCTCCGGCGGATCGTAGACGCGGCGAAGTTGGATCATGAGAGTCCCCGGTAACGATCTGGCAAGGTGGCGCCGACCGACCCCAATTGGAGGATCTGATGGAGATCTGGATCAACCCGGCGTGCTCGAAGTGTCAGAACGCGCTCTCTGCGCTCGATGAAGCGGGCGTCGTGTACACCGTCCGGAGATATCTGGAGGACCCTCCGACCGCGGCGGAGCTGAGCGCGGTGTTGGAGCGGCTCGGGATCGAGCCCTGGGAGATCGCGCGCACGAAGGAGCCGCTGGCGGCGGAGATGGGATTGGAGCAGCTCCCTCGGGATTCCGCGAACCGCAGAAGGTGGATTGAGGCGCTGGTCCAGTACCCGATGCTCATCCAGCGGCCGATCCTGACTGCGGAGGACGGCACGACAGTGGTCGGGCGGGATAGGGAATCGCTGGAGAAGGTGATTCGGACAGAACGCTGACCCCGACGCAGACCTTCACGCGCACCTCGTCAGGCTGCTGTCGAGCGCTCTGCTTCGTCCACGGTCTGGGCCCCGGCAGCAGCGACTGGAGCAAGCAACACCCGACCGAGGATGAGCCCGAGCACGCCCGCTCCAATGCTTGCCGCAAGTACGCCGAGCTTGGCCGCGGCAAGCAGCCGTGGATCGGCGAAGGCGAGCTGCGCGACGAACAGCGACATCGTGAAGCCCACGCCAGCCACGACGCCGAGGACGACCAGATGCCGCAGGGTCACCCCCGCGGGCAGCGTCCCGATTCCGAGGCGCAGCGTCAGCCAGCTCGCGAGGAGCACCCCCAGGGGCTTGCCGACGACGAGCCCGACTGCGACTGCCATCACGACGCTCAACGACGCTGCATCGAGCGCTCCACCCGACACGGAGACGCCTGCGTTTGCGAGTGCGAACAACGGCATGATGCCGAACGCGACCCAGGGATGAAGCGCTGCGATCAGGCTCTCAGCGGGCGAAAGCGCCTCTCGGCGGGCGATATCGACGTGCCTCAAACGCTCGGCAAGCTCATGCGACGACAGGGCGCCAGGGGCGGCCGTGGCGACATGCTCGAGCTCCTTCCGCACGCCCACAAGGAAGCCGTCTCGCCCAAACCAGGCGCGGACCGGCGTCATCAGGCCGACGACAACGCCCGCGATGGTCGGATGAATGCCCGCCGCGTAGATGCCCGCCCACGCGACGACGGCCGGCGCGACGTAAGCCAGCTTCGCCCGGACGCCGAGTCGTTGCATCGCGAGCACGCCGATGAACCCCAGCGCGGCCACGAATAGGCCGGGGAGAGCGATGCCGGACGAGTAGAAGGCCGCGATCACGACGATGGCGCCCAGGTCATCGATGACGGCGAGGGCGAGAAGCAGGACCCGCAGCGCAGCCGGTACGCGCTTGCCGAGCAGGGCGAGTATTCCGACGGCGAAGGCGATGTCGGTCGCCATCGGCACGCCCCAGCCCGAGCGGGTTTCAGGGGCGCCGGCGATGAGCAGGAAAAGGGCCGCCGGGACGAGCATCCCGCCGAGCGCAGCTGCAGCGGGGAGCGCGGCGCGTCGCCACTCCGAAAGCTCGCCTTGATGAATCTCGCGGCGAATCTCCATCCCGACGACGAAGAAGAAGACCACCATCAGCGCGTCGTTGACGAACCACTCGAGTGTCCGCTCGAACGTGAACGTGCCGACCCTGATGCCGAGCGGCGTGTGCCAGAGCTGGACGTAGCTGTCGGCCCAGGGAGAGTTGGCCCACGCGAGCGCCACCGCCGCTGCGATCAGGAGGAGGATGCCGCTGGCGGCTTCGATGTGGAGAAACCGCTGCAGTGGTCCGCCCGCAAATCGGACCAGGCGGACAAGCGGCCCCGATGCTTCGGGCGGCATGGAGAGCAGCGGGGAGGGAGGGGACGTGGGGGTCGACATGGGCATTCCTTCCGGTCCTTCACCGGCTGGAATGGCGGCCCGACCATCCGCTGTCCTGCAGCGCGGATGCGCCGCACCCTTCGTCTGGAGCGAGCGCGCATGCTCTCACAGCTCCACGTCCCGGTCGAGCAAGGGAGGACGGGTCATCATGTCGTTCGGGCGCTCGGACGGACGCTTCGTCGGCGACGGAGACCCCCGGATCGAGCAGCAGCTCGGGAATGCAAGCTGGAACCTCCCTACCGTAGGCCCATGCGAAAGGTCCTCGTCTACTCGACGCTCCTCCTTGGGGGGCTGGCGGCCTCCCAGGTCCTTCCCAGAATCGGACCGGGTGCCTACGAGCCCGTCTCGCACGCCTTGAAGCTTCTCACCATGGTCGGGCTCTCCTTCATCATGATTCACGTCGGACGAGAGTTCGACCTCAACAAGCGTCAGGTGCGGCAGTACGGCTGGGACTACATCGTGGCCATCACGGCCGCGGGCCTGCCGTGGATCTTCGTCAGCTGCTACTTCGTCTTCGTCATCGCTTCGCCGGAGTCGTGGGGGAGCATGACGCTCTGGAAGGAGGCCTTGCTTCAAGGCCGGTTTGCAGCGCCGACTTCCGCCGGGGTCTTGTTTGCGATGCTCTCCGCGGCCGGCCTCGGCGCGACCTGGGTGTTCCGCAAGGCGCGCGTGCTCGCAATCTTCGATGACCTCGACACCATCCTGTTGATGGTTCCGCTCACCGCCCTGTTCGTCGGCTTGCGCTGGCAACTCCTGGCCGTGGTCGCTGCGATGGTCCTGCTGCTCTGGTTCGCCTGGAAGAACCTCCACCGCTGGAAGATCCCGGGCAGCTGGCGATGGGTCTTGACGTATGCGGTCCTTCTCGCCCTGGCCTCAGAGGGGATCTACTGGGCGAGCGGGTGGCTGGATCCGGAGGTCCCGGTGCACTTCGAGGTCCTGCTGCCCGCATTCGTTCTGGGCTGTGTCATGGCGCATCCCAGTCACGGGCTCGAGCAAGGAGAGCCCGAATGGGAGGCGCGCGAGGACAGACGCGCGCTCTCCATCGTGTCGGGGGTGTTCATGGTCCTGGTCGGACTCTCGATGCCTCAGTTCGGGGGAACTGCAGCCGGCCCCGCCGTGGCGCAGACGAGCCTCACCGCACAGGCCGGGGGCCAGCCGGGCTGGGGAACGATCGCGCTGCACGTCCTGGCCGTCACGCTGATTTCGAATCTCGGAAAGATGTTCCCCACCTTCTGCTATCGGCGCGAGGCGAGCCTCCGGGAGCGACTGGCGTTGTCGATCTGTCTCTTCCCGCGAGGAGAGGTCGGCGCCGGCGTCCTGGTCGTGTCGCTCTCGTATGGGATCAGCGGGACGGCGACCACCGTGGCCCTGCTGTCCTTGTCCCTCAACCTGATGCTGACGGGCCTCTTCATATTCTGGGTGAAGCGTTTGATCGCGGTGTCTCCAGAGGGGGCAACGGCCGCAAAGGAGCACGAACGCTTCGACTTCGATCGGCGACCGGGCCGGGAGGTGAAGGTATGAAGGCGCTCCGGCGACTCCTGGTCGCCGCCCACGGTCCGTTGGATCACTTGCGCTTCGCGATCGAGCGCGCCGTCGACCTGCCGCTGGAAGACAACGCGGAGTTGCTCCTCCTTCACGTCGCGGACGGCGTTCAAGTGCCGGATGAGCCGCTCGATGCGCTCGTTTCCGGAGCGATCGAGATCGTCCGGGCCGCCGGGAAGCCGGACGTTCAGGTGCGCGGCTTCACGCGTGAGGGGCGCTTCGCTCGGGAGGTGGCGCGGGTTGCCGAGACGATTCGCCCGGAGTTCGTCGTGCTGGTCCGGGCGGAGCGGCCCACTTCCCCGGTGGGTCGGATGAAGGATCGCATCGCCCGGGGCCCATTGCGCGGGGTCGCCGCACCTGTCCTCGTGATCAGGCCGCGTCCGGCGCACAAGTATTCGCGCCCGCTCGTCTCCGTCGACCTGCACCCAGCCAATGCCCGGGCCGTGGTGCAGGAGGCGTTCCGGCTTTGTCCGGATGCTCCGATGCTGACGGTGCTGCACAACGCCGACACGTCCTACGGGTTCGTTCTACGGGCCGCCGGGTCGCGTTGCGCTCAGGTCGTCGACTTCCGCCAACGGACAGAAGAACGCGCCGGCTCGGAGCTGCGACGCGTGCTCTCCGCCGTGTGTGAGGTCGAGCTTCCATCCGGGCCCCTCATCGAACAGGCGATCCGCAGTGGAAATCCCGCAGGCGCCATTCTGGAGGAGGTGGTCCGGCTCGACGCGGACGTCGTGGTGCTGGGACGGAGCCCTGCCTCTCATCTGTTCCAGCGCATCCTCGCCGAGGCCCCGTGCGACGTGCTCGTCGTCCCGCTCGAGGAGCGGGAGCATCCGCGCGTGGGCACTGCGTTGCCGCCCCCTGCGCGGTCGCGATTCTCGCGAGCGTTCCAGCTTTCCACGCCTTTGGGACTCCAGTGCCGATCGATGGTAGAATGTCGCGACGATCATCGGAACCGCGGAGGGGGCCATGAGCGACGACCAGCCGAGCCGAGTGAAGCCCATTTCGCTCGACGCGCGGAAGACCACCGCGGACCGGGCACGTGAGGTTCAGGAGGTTCTGCGCCGCAGCGAGCCATCTCCTGCTCAGCAGGCGCAGCGAACGGCGCAGGTGGCCCGGTCCAGTCCAGCCGTGATGACGGTCAGCGTCGGGCGACTCGCCGAAGCCCATAAGGCTGCGGAGTTGCTGGGACCTGGAAAGACTTCGGCCAGCGAACAAGCCGTCTACGCGAAGATGCAGGCTGACCCGGTGGTGCTGTTCGGCGGTCCCGGCGCGAAGATCGAGGTCACCGGAAATCCGTGGAAGGTGATCGACTTCTCCGCGTTCGTGCCGGTCGTGTTCGCCTCTTCGCGCTCGCCGGAGCACTACCAGCCGCGGGTTCCGAAGAACGCGGTGAAGACCGAGCAGGGCCTCTTGTTCCAGTCATCGTTGACTGCCAGGGACGGCGCGGAGCCGGTGCAGACGCGCGCCGTATTGGTGGACGACGGCGGTGCGCTGATCGGCGCCGAGTGCCGCAGTCCCAGTGAGCTGTCGACGTTGATGCGGTCGTCGCCGCGTGTACTGGTCGCGATCCAGGCCAGCGCGTTCTCGAATCTTGGCAAAGGCGCCCGCCTTCAGGACGTTCGCGCCGGGCGTGGCGGTGCGTACGAGGTCATGTTGGAGCGCGACGGTGAGGTGAAGTCGGTGGCCGTGAACAACTTTGGCGTGCCACTGAGGCCGGATCTCATCCTCGCCGACTACCACCTCGACAGGTACGAAGCGGCGGCGTAGTGCACGGTTTCGAAGGCCTGACAGACACGTCGTGCAGCGCTCGGAGCGCCGTCGTCGGCGCTCATCGTCCCCGCTCGGGGCGGGTGGGTGCCACAGGCGTTCCCAAAAGCCAGGACCAGGCGGCCGCTCCAGAGTGAGCGACGATCCTGAACGAGGATTCTGGGAACGAGCGTGGCGAACGGGACCGTGCGACTCAATCCCGGGCCGGGTCGACCGGCCCTCGATCCTTCTACAGGTGCTGCACCGAGTCGGGAGAGCCGGCGCTGACGAGCAGGTCGAGGAGCGGCAGGGGGAGGCTGCAGTCAGCGTGAGCCCGTCTGCTCCTGGACTCGCCGGCTCAGCGTGCGGGTTGACCACGCGCACAGCCGCGCGGCACGGGAGAGGTCCAGCGCGTCTGCGGAGAGCGCCTGCACCTGGACGAGCAGCCGCCGCGTCCGGCCCTCGGGGCCTACAGTCTGAGCCGTGGCTTTTTCCACTGCTCCTCGGGTTCGTACTCGGCGCCGCGGCGATAGGTCTTTTCGTCCTCGGATGGCGAGTCGGGCGTCGCAGTCTCGGGAAGACGTCGTGAGCGGGATCGACGCGCCATTCGGGCGCGGCGCAGCGAGAGAAACAGCGCGCCGACCGCGACCGTCCCGAGCCCAGCGGCGGCCGCGAGTGGTCTGCGGAGTTTTCCGCGCACCGCGGCGGCTGCGGCCTGCACACGATGGGCAATGTCCCGGCTCACGTCGGAAGCGATGCTGCGGCCTGTCTCCCTGATTACCCCGCCCGATGCGAGGTTCTCTCCGATGGCCGCGGTGGCGCCCTCCACGAAGCCTCGACCGGCACTCGAGGCGAAAGTCGAGGCGAAGCGGGCGAGGATTGGGAGCGACGCCTCCAGTTGTCCGATCGCCCCCTCGACTGCGCCGGAAGAGGCGGCGCGCATCCGGTACCCCGGAGCAAGGTCTTGCTCCTTGCGCAGCTTCGCCTCCTCGGACGCCTCATCGAGCCATCGGCCCAACCGTACGAGGATGTCCCCAACCGCCTCGTTCACCAGAGGCAGCGAGCGCTTCAACTCCTCGACCCCACCGCGAACGGCGCCGATCGCGGCCCGCTCCGTCCACGATTCCGGCGGGAAAGCGGGATGAGCGACCGCGCCCTCGGCCAACCGCCTCAGCAGCACGAGGAGATCGTCGGCCATGCTCCGCAGTTCGTCATCAAGTCCCTCGAGATGAAGCTCGTCTGCGGTCCCACGCACCGCTCCACTGGCGATCCCTTCCGCCAGCAGGCGCTCCAGGGAGAGCGCGAGGTGACGCAGTCGGTCGGTCCTTCGGGAGCGGGTCTCATCGAACATGGAGATCACGTCTGATCTGTGCGGTCCCGCGGACGGAGACCAGGGCAGCCGCCCGCACTGAGGGCTGGGACGCCCGTCCTCGTTTGGGAACCCGGAAGGCCCTCGTTTCGGCGAGAAGCGCCGCCCGTGTTCCCATGAGTTGGGGTGGCGCCGTGGAGGGTGGCGGCCTGGCGGGCAAACGACCTGCCAATCCATCCCTCCGGTGCACCTTGAACCGTTGGCGATCGCGCCTGCCGCCCACATCCCTTTGTGAAGGTGGAAGGGAGGAAGGTCGTCATGAAGAGCTCAGGTTGGGTGGTCCTGGCAGCGCTTGCGATTCCGGGAGCGGCGCTTGCCCAGGGCGAGAGTTGGGAGCGTCGTTACACCGTGCAGGCGTTAGGCGGCGGCATGACCTACGCAGGAGCGGCCGCATCGGTGACCCAGCCGGGGCCGGCCTATGGCGTCGCGCTTTCGGGGGACATCGTGCCCTGGCTAGCTGGCGAGATTGGCTACGTGGGTGCCACCTACCGCACCGAAGGGATCATCTCCCCGACGGCGCGGGCGGACATCGTCGAGAACGGTGGGCAGGTGGCGGTGAAGCTGGGCCCTCCTGTCCAATCGAACTTCAGACCATTCGCGCTGGGCGGCGTCAGCGTGCAGCGGCTGTCGGTCTCGAACGAGGCGGTCACGGACGGGTTGGTCATTGATGCGACCGAAGTGCGCCTACCAGTGGGTGTCGGGATCGAGTTGAATCCTGCGAACTCAGGGCTGACGGTTGGAGCTCGCGGAACGTACGCGTTCTCCACCAGCAACAATGCCTTCTCGCAGCTCGGCGGCAACAACGCCGCGGCGACGTGGACGGGCCTGGCCCAGATCGGCGGGCGCTTCTAGCTCGGTGCGCGAAGCGCTCCGAAGTCCCCTCACCGCGGCCGCGGCTCGCGACGATCTCGGTCGGCGCGCTGGTTGTATGTAAGCTGCGCCGCGCCTGAGTGGCTCGTCGATTCCGCTCACGAAGCATGGCCGTGACGGCGACCCATGTGCCAACCGAGGAAGAAAAGCCCAATCGCCGCCGCGCCGAATACGAACCCGAGGAGCAGGGCGAAGAGCAACAGCTCCGAAAGTACGCCCCGGTCGGTGCCAACGGACATCGGTTGGCTGATGCACTCAGCCTGCGCTGCTCCCGCCTCCTCTTCGGCCGGCGCGCTCGAGACACCTGGGCGCTGAGTTGCCCGGGCGGGCCAGACGCGCGCCGCTGGAAGCACGGTGGCGTGGGCCGCGGACGCGGTCTCCTGCTCTTCTCCTCCAGCCCCCTCCAGCGCGCCGCGCAGGGAGCGGCGCAGTGCCGCACCAATCCCGTGCTCCACCACACGCTCGACCCGGGTCAGGTTCTCAGTCGTCGTGATCGCTTCGAGCCCTTCGTCCACCGCTGCGCGGGTGACCCGACGGGTGATCCGCTCGAGATCGCGTTCGATGAGCAGCTCCGCCTGCCACCGGGCTTCTTTGGGCAACACGGCCACCAGGTAATCGAGCCGGGCGACGAGATCCTGCATCGACTCAAAGAGTTGCCCAGGGGCCGCGCGCAGGGACTTGAGCCCACTTCCGGATGTGACCTTCGCCAGCAGTTCTACGGTGGATACGCGTGTCGCCATGAACTCGATCGGGTTCTCCGCCGCCCATTGGTGCACCAGCTCGCGCGGCCTGGAGACGTCCTCCTGGCCGACCACTGTGGACCACAACCCCTCCAACTCTCCTTCCAGGCCCGCCAGGCGTCGGCGAGCAATCTCCGCTGTGCGCTCGGTGACGACTCCGTCGGTCTCGAGCCGGGCCACGAACTGCTCGGTTTGGGCCACCAGCGCCCACGCGTCCACCAGCGCCGCGACCGGATCCGGACGGAACAGCGCGAGGTGCATTTGTGGGACGGCGTTGATCTTGAATTCGGTGACCTGGGCCCGGGTATCGGCGTCCGTTGCGCTCTGAGCGACCTCGGCTGCCATCAACTCCAGGACCCCGGCGAAGCGGGGCGATAGATCTCGTACTCGGACACGCAGCTCGGAGGCGGTGAGCACCGAAGGGCCGAGCCGCTTCTGCAGTGGTGTCTGTTTCGGCGTGGTCAGGCACGCAGCCTGGAGCAACAGCGCGCACGCCAGCATCAAGCACCGCCGGATGTTCAGCGCCGTCCTCACCGGGTATTGCGCCTGCAACCCAACTCGCATGGGCGCGAACGTAGTGCTCGTAGTCCACGCAGACAGGCAATGCCTCGTTGGTCGCGCAGCCTTTCGGGATGCAGCAGTCGTCGCCGCTACTGTTGCGCCGGACGTTTGTCTCGAGTCATGGACTGCGAGTCGGGATGATGGACCTCGAAGCGGGAGCGGGACCCGTTCATCCTGTCCACGTTCGTTTCGAAGGGGCGCAAGGCGTTGGCTCGCCAGGCGCTCCACCAGATCTCTTAATGGCTCTAGAAGGGAGACCGCGCTGGGCGGGAGCATCAACGCAGCCCAGGAAGATCCCCAGCGTCGGCTCAGCGGCGGCTGCGGGGCAGGTTCGCCCTCTCCCAGGCCCTCACCTTGCGTCGGGCTTCATCGAACAGGCGCTCGTAGTTGCCGAACAGCAGCTTCTGCCGGGCCTCTGGGGTCAGCAGCTTCAGCACCGGGGCGTACTGCACGTAGACACGCAAGTACTCCGCTTCACTGGTGGGACCGACCTCGTCGGTGCCGAAGAGGAAGCGGTCCGGATAGCGGTTGATCCCCGCCGCGACCTGCTGCGCCGTTTCGGGAGTGGCCACCGCGTACTTGGCGACCTCGGCCCAGGAAATGTCCATGTAAACGTGGCGGAGCCGCGGCTCGTCGAGGATGTCCTCCACCACCGCGAGTTGGCGGGCGACGGGCTGGACGACGCGCCCGAGGCCCAGGTGCGCCCAGATGATGGTGGTCCTCGGATGGCGCAGGAACAGGGCCTTCAGTTGCTCGAAGTAGACCGGCGGCGTGCCGCTCTCGGCGAACGGGATGTCGAGGTCGTTGTGGAGCAGCACCACCAGACCGGCTTCCCCGGCGAAAGCCAGGATTCGGTCGAGGGCTGGGTCGGCCAGGCTCGCAACTTCGCCGGCCACCTTCGCTGAGACGAACTCCTTGTGGATCGTGAACTCACCGATGCCGGAGAAGACGCCCGGATAGAGCGCGAGCACGCGCCGGATGTGATCGACCGCGTACATGTCGGACGGATTGAAGCCGGTGATCATCGGGTCGAAGCGCGCCCGCTCTTCCTGGGGCAGCGACAGATAGGCCTGAGCGATGAAGGCGTCCGTGAATGAGTAGTAGTAGAGCGGGGCGTCGGACTGCAGGTAATAGGTCGGGGCGAAGTCGCCCGACACCCGATGGGACCACGTCTGCTGCAGGGGAATCCCGAACAGGGTGGCCCGGCCCACCCTGTTCCCCATCACCTTCAGGAAGTCCCGGATGTCGGGGCCCTCCTGGACGTAGTTGGTCAGATGGACGTGCGAGTCGTTGAAGAGGAAGGGCGTTCGCCGGGCCTGTCCGGCCGCACCGCCCGAGGCCAGAAGTGCGAGCACGAGGCCGAGACGAAGCGCCCCGGTGGAAGGTGACGGTCGCTGCATGGCGCGGCTCCGGGAGGGGAATCTGCAGAGGGTAGGCTTTGCGCGCCTATCCGGACACGGAGCGACGGTCGCAACCAGGAGTGGCCCACGTGACGCTCTGCCTCTCCTCAACCCTCGAAGACGGTTCGGACCGGCAGCTGCGAGAGGATGAGCAGAGAGAGGAGCAATCCCAGCATGGCGAACAGCAGGAGCGCGGCCCCGTTCAAGGGCACGGACAGCTTGGTGGACAGCCCGGCGAAGAAGAGCGTCATGGCCGAAATGACCGTAATCATCAGGTACTGGTCCGAAGTCCTCCTCGCCTCCCGTCCCTCGCGAACCTGCGCCTCTGTGCGCTCGGCGAGCGCGAGAGCGTGTTCGGTCAGCGGCCGTCGGTACTCCTTCATCGCGAAGGGGGTGGGAGGCGCATCCGGATTCACCAGCGGCCGGGTTGCAACCCAGGCCTGCACAGCAGGGCGGAAGTCGGGGCGGAACCGCTGGTAGATGAACCCGGAGAGCGTCCTCGGGTCCGGCTCATAGGGCTGAGCGCTTTCGATCGCATGTGGCCCCCGCTCTCTCTGCAGCGCCTCGAGCCAGGCGAGGAAGGTGGCGATGTCGACCTGGACGTTCTGGTTGTCCTTCACCTCGGCGCGAGTCGACTCGAGCCGGTTGGCCCCTGCCTCCGCGAAGCGGATGGACTGGAGACCGCTCCAGGCGGTGCTCTCGAACGCGCACCAGGTGGTGATCACTGCGGACATGCTCATCACCACGGTGCTGATGGTCTCGCGGTGGGCGACCAGTCTCCCCCAGATCCTTCGTGCGCTCGAGGGCATGCGTGGCAACGAGAGGGGCTCGCCTTGCGACGGGGCGGGAAAGAGGTTTGCCTACTGCGGCTTCTGGAACGCGTCCGCGAAGGAGTACTTCATCGAGAGCTGGATGCGGTACGCATCGTAGACAAAGCCGTCACGGAAGTTGCGGCGCTGGCCCCACTGAAGCTCGGGGCCCACGAGGAAGTCCTTCGTCGGCTTGAAGAGGACGTTCGCGAGGGCGTACTGCCCGATGTGGAAGGCCGTGTCTCCCTGGCCCTCTGAGTTGTTGACCCACACGAAGGAGTGCCCGACCGTGCTGGTGACCCAGTCGGTCCAGTTCAGATCCAGGAAGACGACCGTCCCCAGGGTCGGCAGCGGCACCCCTTCGAGTGGACGGAGGGCGTTGGTCGGGTTGGGCCTCACTGCGATGTCCACCGCAGCGTCGTTCATGTAGTTCTGGATCGCCTCGCCGTAGACGAGCTGGAGCTTGAGTACGGACTCCAGCGGCAGCTTGATGTTCGAGCTCAGGTTGACGCCCCAGCCAATCGCGTCTCCGGAGAGATCGAAGGCGTCGGTACCGAGGTCATCCCACCTGACGTAGCGGAAGATGCCCGCCAGCTGCACGTGGCCGAAATCGCCGGTGTAGCGATATTGCGCGGTGACGTCCGGGAGCTGGAAGCGGGGGGTGACGTCCTGCAGCTCAACCCTTCCCTCGTAATCATCGACGTCTGCCGACCCCCCGGGGTTCTCGAGCGAAACCTGAAACCGGTTTCCGCCCTGCACGAGGCGCCACCGTACCTGGACGTTCCGGAAGAACACCATGCCGTTGGGGCCCCAGTACTCGACCGAGTTCGGGAACACGTCCGGGTCCATGAACCCGCTCCAGGTCTGGCCCGCCCCGAACATCCCGAGCTCGCCGAACGCGTGCCGGAGCCGGAAGGTGGTGCGGCCAGCGTCATCGCCGACTCCAAAGAGCTCCGCCTCGAGATGCACCCGCAGCTCACCCATGCTCAGGGGGAGGTAGGACTTGAGGCCGAGGCGGCTCTGGCGGACGCTGAGGAACACCCTCCCGTCCTCTCCGAACTCGCCTCGGAACGAGGGGAGCTTCGTGGGTCGCACGACGTCATACCAGTCCGGGTTGCTGGTGCCGAAGTTGTAGCCCAGGTCGGTCATCGCAAAGCCGAAGACCTCCAGGCG
>JBAWAM010000928.1:0-10476 GCA_049589315.1 Myxococcaceae bacterium | reverse complement strand
GTTTGGCCGAGTCGACCGTTGAGCGACTGAATGAATAAGGTTCACAGCCATGTCCATCCAGCCCTTCCGGCCGGCGGCCCCCCGAATCCCCTCCCTCCCCGAGCGCGTGACGCCCGTCGGATCGAGCTCGGACGAAGGGCAGAGCATCACGGTCGACTCGACGGGCGTGGTCCGGATCTCCGGGGTGGCGCTGGGGGATGAAGCCGCCGGAACGGAGATCCGCCTGTCGTTCGATGGCGCGCTGGTGAGCGTGGCGCTCCGCGAGGGGATGACCGCAGTGGCGACGTTCCGGCTGCTGGAGAAGGTGATGCCCGACGGCTATCGCCTCAGTCCACTCCAACCCGTGGTGAACCCCGAAGGGGACGTCCGGGGCGAAGTGGTGCGAACGCCCTCCGGGCGACGCGCGGAGCCGCCTGCACCGGCAAGTCCGATTCGACGGCCTCATTCGACGGTGGACGTTTTCAGCCATTGATGGCGTAGCATGCGCGCCCATGGCGAAGGCGCGGTATTGGCTGATCAAGAGCGAGCCGGACGTCTATCCGTACGCGCAGCTCGAGAAGGACAAGAAGACAGACTGGACCGGCGTCCGGAACTTCGAGGCGAGGAACAACCTCCGCGCGATGCAGCCGGGCGATCTGGCGCTGTACTACCACTCGGTGAACGAGAAGGCGTTGGTGGGCGTGGCGGAGATCGTCGCGTCCGCCGGACCCGATCCCACCGCGCCCGGTGAGGACTGGGCCTCTGTGGTGGTCGCACCGAAGAAGGCGTTCACCCGCCCCGTCACGCTGACAGAGGTGAAGGCGAACCAGGCGTTGGCTGATTTCACGCTGGTGACCCGGTCGCGCCTGTCAGTGGCCCCGGTGGCGCCCGAGCACTTCAAGCTCGTCCTGAAGGTCTCCGGGACGAAGCTGTAGCCGTGTGCGCCTGGGCGAGCACCGCTTCATAGCCCTCGCGAAAAGTCGGGAAGTTCGGTCGCCATCCCAGCGCCCGAAGACGTGCATTCACGATCTCGCGGTCGCCGCGCAGCGAAGGATGGACTTCCTCCAGAGGAACCGATCCAGGGATCGGAACACCGAGCTTCTCCGACAGAAATGCCGCGAGCTCCTGATGGGTGCCGGCCCCATCGTCAGCCACGCACAGAACACTCCCCGGCTCCGCCCGGCGAAGCGCGACCCGGATCGCTTCGACCAGATCGTCGACGTGCACGCGCGAGACGTGACCGCTGCCGTCGCCCGGAATCCGCCAGGTTCCCGCGCGCATCCGGTCCTGGATGCCCCGCCCCGGGCCGTAGATCCCGGCGACGCGCAGCACGACGCCGCCGAATGATCGATACAGCCTCTCCGCCTCCAGCCGCGGTTTCGCCCGTGAGTCGTCGAAGGCCACGGGCGAGTCCTCGTCCACCCTGCCCTTCAGCTGTCCGTACACGCCCGTCGAGGAGAGATAGACGCACCGCGCCGGCGGGTCCTGTGCAAGGCGTTTGGCGATTCGCGCGTCGAGTCCAGCCTCCGGAGGAATCGACACCACCACGTCCTCCTCCGCAGCGGCATCCAGCGCCTCGTCGAGCGAGATCACCTGCGCGCCCGCCTCCCTGAGAGACGCCTGACGCTCGGGATCGCGAGTGACCGCGAGGACGTCGCGCGTTGTCGACTCGACGCGCGCAAGACGCGTCAACGTGTAACCGGAGCCAAGCAGGACGAGTCGATTCATGGGGTGCACGCCGTCAACGAGCCCGGGCCGACTGCCGACGCCAGAAAAGCACCGCAAGAGAGGCCAGGCCGAAGGCGATCCCACCACCTCCCGCTCCCGAACAACCGCTCGAGGGTGGCGCGTCATCGACCTCGCCCGTGCCCGAGTCCGGCTGGGTCGTGCAGTCCCCCTGAAGCGGGATGAGCACCGGCGCCGACGCGTTGCCCGCGACGTCCTCCGTCCAGACCTCGAGCGCGGTCGTTCCGGTGGGCAAGCCCCAGGACGAAAGAGGAGCGCTCGCCTCACCGTCGCACGCCAGGATGCCGGCAGCGGTGCCGCCTACAGTGCGGATTCCGTTCGGTAGCCACGCGCCCGGTTCAGCGCTGAAGATCCCTGCGTCCCCTGCCCGGCCGAAGAACAGAAGCTGCCGCGCCGCGTCCGGAACATGCACCGAAACACCTCGCACCCGTCGAGGACCGCTGCAGAACAGGTTCGGTCCCGCATCCGGAAAGTCCACGTCGGCAACCTCGAACACCAGCCCCGTAGCGGCGGGCGGTGGCGACAGAACCGCATCCGTGCCGGTAGTGAACGTCCCAATCCGATCCGATTCAGGACACCCGCCGTCCCCCCGCCACGTCCCCTGTGGCCAGTGACAAACCGCGTACGGCGCATTCGGGACCAGGCTGCTGGTTGGGGTAAGCCGAACGCGGCCCTCGAGCTGCGAAGCGAACGGAAGCGGCTCGACCGAGATCGCCACCTGCAAGTCACTCCCGCCATCCAACAAGACGAGCGCGAATTCATCCGGCCCGCCGAACGGATTCGACGTGGCCACGTGAACCCTCGCGTTCAGCGGGATGCCCTGCGCCTCATCGAGCGGCAACACCAGCTCCCCGGGGACCACCGCGTACGAGCATGCGGAGGCCCGATCGGGCCAGAGAAGGACCGCAGCGATGAGGACGGAGATCGCGGACAGCAGGACGCGCATGAGGACGCTCCAGTTGGCATGAAGCGCCCCATGCTTGCATCTCGAAGCACGTCTGGGAATCAGCGCCTCACGCGCACCCGCGCATCCCCCTGCTGACTGCCAACTGCCAACTGCCGACCCGTGCAGGATCTCCGCCTGCGCAGCACGACACTGCCCGGGCCACCGCCTCAGAACTCCGCGTTCGCCCTCGGATCGACGATCCCGCACTCCTTGATCTTGTACAGCAGCGCCTTGTAGCTGATGCGCAGCTTGCTCGCGGCCTTTCGCTTGTTCCAGGCGGTGCGCTGGAGCATCGAGAGGATCGCCTCTCGTTCCGCGAGCATCGCGGCGCGCTTGCCGATGTCCTTGAGGGACATCTCGCTCTCCGGGATCGTCGAAGGAGGCGGCGGTGGCTGCGGCACGGCGAATGGGTTCGCGTACTTCGCAGGTTGCCCAGCCTGTGCCCCGCCTGCGGCTGCAGCGGGATCCACCACGGTGTTGGGCACGACGACGTTGCTGGTCCCGACGATGACCGGCGGCGGCTCGCCCACGGTCAGCGACGCGCCGGAGTGCGCCACGTTGACGGTTTCGAGCTCGCGCCGCTCCGGTATCCGAGGTGCAGCCATTCCGGCGTCCCCGGCATACGCCGTCGGCAGGGACGGCGCGCTGCCCGCGACCCGGGGTGGGGCCCGGAGCTCCTCGAGCACCAGGGCCGGATCGTTGAGCACGACCAGACGTCGGACCATGTTCTCCAGTTCGCGCACGTTCCCCGGCCATTCGTACTCGAGGAACGCTTTCAGCACGTCCTGCGGCAGCTCGCAGGCGCCCTGGCGGTACCGCTTGCCGTACTTCTTCAGGAAATACTCGACCAGGGGGAGGATGTCCTCGCGGCGTTCGCGCAGCGGCGCTATCCGGATCGACACCACGTTGAGTCGATAGTAGAGATCCTCGCGGAAGTTCCCGTTCTCGATCTCCCGCTCCAGATCGCGGTTCGTCGCCACCACCACGCGCGCGTCCACCCGGACGCTCTTCTTCCCGCCGACCCGGAAGAACTCCTCGTCCTGAAGGACCTGGAGCAGCTTCGCTTGAAGGCGGACCGCCATCTCGCCGATCTCGTCGAGGAAGATCGTCCCCTGGTCTGCCAGCTCGAACTTGCCCGGCTTCTCGTTCGTCGCACCGGTGAACGCGCCGCGCTCGTGTCCGAACAGCTCGCTCTCGAGGAGATCTGCCGGCAGGGCCGCGCAGTTCACCTTGATGAAGGGCCGGTTGGTGCGCCGACTGCGCGTGTGGATCTCGCGGGCAATCACCTCCTTGCCCACGCCCGACTCCCCGAGCAGCAGCACCGGGACGTCGGTGTCGGCGATCTGATCCACCAGCGCCTTGGCCCGCCGCATTGCGGTGGAGAGATAGACGAGCTGTCGCGCCTCGGCGCGGACCGGCTCCCCCAGCTCCCCGGACCGGACGACGAGCCCTGGCGAATCTTCGGTCGAGCTCTCCGGGTTCACCTCCATCGGCGGCAACGGCAGCCCGAATGCCCGGGCCAGCGCGGCGTCCACGTCGCGCCGCTCGAACGGCTTCGACAGGTAGTCCGACGCGCCCTGTTTCATCGCCCGCATCGCGTCGTCCGCGCCGGCCAGTGCGGAAAGGACGATCACCGGCGCTTCCCCGCCGTCGGCGCGGTACCGCTTCAAGACCTCGAGCCCACTGATGTCGGGCAGGATGACGTCGAGTAGCACGGCGTCGAACGCGCCGCCGGACAGCATCTCCAGCGCCTGGCGACCGCTGCTGGCGGTTCGCACCTGGTAGCCCGACAACGACAGCAGCTCGCCCAGAAACGTCCGGAGCGCCTCTTCGTCGTCGACGATCAGAATGACTTTCTGCTCCATCCCCTCGCTCCTCCGTCCACCCTCAACCGACCGTCGCGGCGTTCAGATTTCTACGCAGCGGCGACCGGGAACCACGTCTCTCCTCACGTGCGCGGTCCAGATCCTGGATCGCCCTCACGAACAGCTGTTCCGCCGGCCCGACCACGTCCGGAAAACTGGCCATGCCCAGGGTCACCGTGGGCGTCACGCGCTCCCCCTGCAGCTCGAAGCTCGCGCGCTCGAATCGCCGCGCCACCCGTTCGAGCAGCGCCCCCGCGGTTTCCGCCGCCATTCCGGGAAGCAGCACACCAAGGTGATACCTGCCTACCCTCGCCACGATGTCGGAGTCGCGCAACGTCTGCTTCAGCATCAGGGCGACGTACGCCGTCAGCCGATCACAGACCACCTGGCCGAACCGCTCGTGGAGCTCCATGAAGTCGTCGAGCTCGACGATGGCGATCGAGAAGCACCCGCCGCAGCTCTCTCCACGTCGCATCTCCGACGCCACCAGCTCCCTCAGGAACGCGCGGTCGTCCACCAGCCCCTTCGCGTCCGCGCCCGCATCGCGCGCTGGATCTGAATTGCGCCCCATCCCCACTCTCCGGGAAGTTTCTTCCCTGCCTGAGCTACCGGCAACCCGACCAAATTACAGCCCCGCCCGTACACCCACCCGCACTCTCCTCGGGTGGCAGACAGCTACGCACCGTCGCGGGCTTTTTGAGCAACCGACGTGCCAGCCGCGAGAAGCCGTTTCTCGACCTCGGCAGGGATGACCCGATGTTTGAAGGCGCGCTCTCCGGCGATGAAGACGACGGGAACGTCGTACTTGAAGCGTTCCCAAAGTGCGGGGTCAGCCGCGATGTCATGCAGCACCAGGTCGAACTCGTACCGGGCGCGGAGTGCTTGCAGGACTTCGATGGCGTCTTCACACAGCGGACACCGCTGTTTCGAGTACAATTCGACGCGCGTCACAAAAGGATCCTCCTCGACATGCGTGGCCTGTTTGGCGACTTCGCGACGATGCCCCTCAAGGACCTCATCGTCTACCTGGGCAGCAAGCGAGCAACGGGTGTCCTGGCGTTGGAGAGCGAAGGCGCTCGCAAGCAAGCGGTGATCCGCGAAGGCCGCGTCTTGAACGCCAGCTCGAACGACCCCCGCGAGTACCTGGGGCAGTTCCTGATCAACCTCGGACACATCACCGAGGAACAGTTCAACAGCGCCTACGAGACGCAGCGGGAGACGAAGATCTTCCTCGGGAAGATCCTGGTGATGATCGGCGCGGTCACCGAAGAGCAGCTCGTGAACGCGCTCAGCCTGAAGTTCCGCGAGACGTTGCTCCAGGCCTTCCAGTGGACGGCGGGGACCTTCCAATTCCAGCCAGACAACCTTCCGGACCTGCCAGAGGGGCTGGACCTCGAAATCGACCTGCTGGACGTCCACCGCGAAGGTGAGTTCCGCGACACCGCCTGGCAGGCGATTCGCGGCGCCTTTCCTTCGGGATCGGTGCGGCTGCACCTGGACGAGCGCAACCTCCCGGAGACGCCCAGGCCGGGCAGCCTCGACGCGCGGCTGTTCGAGCTCATCCTCGAGGGCCAGACCATCGACGAGATCATCCTCGCGCTGCACGCGACGGACTTCTTCCTGTACCAGCGCCTGTATGCGCTGTACCGGCTCGAGGCGGTGCGGGCCGCGGACCAGCCTTTGGCGCCTCCGCCCGCGCCCACTTCCGCGAAAGAGTCCGCTGCGGCTCCGGACAAGACAAGGGCGGAGCTGATGGCGGAGGCGGAGATCCTCCTCACCCAGGAGAACTACGCGCAGGCCGAAGCCCTCGCGAGGCAGGCGCACGGCCTGTCCCCTTCGCCCGAGACCGAAGCGCTGCTGAAGAAGGCCGAGGCCGCTCTCTCCGGCGCGCTGCGGAGCGAGTTCGTGACCGGACGTCCGATCGCGACGCTGGCGATCGCACCGGCGAAGCTCAGGGCGATGCAGCTGAGTGCGCCCGAGCGATACCTGCTCTCCCGCGTGGACGGATCCAGGGACGTCGCCTCGATCGTGCAGGTCTCGCCGCTGCACGAGCTCGAAGCGCTCAAGCTCTTCCAGAAGCTCGTCGACGCGAGGCTGGTGAAGCTTCACCGCCCGCGCTGACTCAGCGCTCGACCGATTCGACCTGATCCAGCCCAAGCCGGAGCGCCTCGCGGCCGACCCACGTCGCCCGGATTCGCCACTTCGGCTCGTTCACGACCACCGCGGCCACCGCGATCTTCGGGTTGTCCCGGGGCGCGAACCCGACGAACCACGAATAGTCACGGAAGGGGCGCTTGTCGGCGAGGGAGCCGGTCTTCCCCACCGCGCCGGGTACCCTGTAGCCGCGCTCCCGGAACACCCGCCGGGCCGTCCCCTGCGTGACCGTCTCGGACATCATCTCGGTGAGCGCGGCCGCGTGCGCCTCGCTGATCACCCGCTCACCCGCAGGCGCAGGGGCCTGATCCTCGAAGAGCACCGGCGCGCGCCAGACGCCGCCGTTCGCCGCGACCGCTGCGAGCACGGCCCCGTGGAGTGGAGACAGGAACGCATCCCCGAAGCCCGCCCCCGTCCTGGCGAGCGCGAGGGGCTCTTCGGGAACGGCGATCAGCGAAGGCTCCACCGGGATGGGGAAGTCGATCGGGCGGTTGAAGCCGAACAGCTCGGCGGCGCGGAGCAGCCGCTGCGCCGTCAGGTGCTTCACCGTCATCTTCGCGAACACCGCGTTCGCGCTCATGGCCAGCGCCCGCGACAGCGAATGGCACTCCCGGTCGCCCCGCGAGTCCTTGAGGTGCTTGAGCGAAATGGTCCGAAGGCCGCCCTGCGAGCACTCCTCGTCCTCCGGCCCGACACCGGCCTCGAGGAGCGCGGCGGCAGTGACGATCTTGAAGATCGATGCCGCCGGGAAGACCGCCTTCACCGGCAGGCCGCGCAGGGTCGGTTGGGCGTGCGAATGCTCCGCCATCGCCAGCACCCGGCCGGTGGACGGCTCGATGGCGACGACCGCGGCGAAGGGGGTCTCGTAGCTCTGGAGAATCCGGGTGAGCTGCGCCTGCAGCTCCGGATCCACCGTCAGCGTCCGCGTCTGGTCGCCGGTGCCGAGCACCAGCCGCCCGTTGGCATCCGGCCGCGCCTTCGACAACAGGTCCAGCTCCGCCGGGAGAGGCGTCGCACGCGCGATGGGGGGATCTTCGAGGCGCCTGGGGACCTCGAAGTCGAGAGCAGCGTCCGCCTCGATCGCATCGAGCGGGTTCTCGCCGGGCACACCGACCGGCGCGTGCGCGACCGTCAAGGTGGACTCGACGGTGCCGGCATCCGCATCCGCGAACACACCCACGCAGAGCCCGAGGAGCCCAAGCGTTCCGACCGTGAGAAGGATTGGCCGCGGCACGTGAAAGGCGCTCATCCGGTGGGAGATCCTATCGACGTCTGGGCTTCCCGCAATTTCCTTGCGCTTGTTCGCCGGGCTGGCGTGCGCCGGGTGTGTCCGCTAGCTTGCAGCGCCGTGGAGTCCATCCGAGATACCGGGGTGATTGCCGGCGCCGAGCTGCGGCGAACCGTGAAGAGCGCGCGCATCATCGTGCTCTTCGCGCTGTACGCCATGTTCTCCGCGCTGGTGCTCTTGATCGTCGGGAGCATCGCCCAGTCGATCAACGAGGCCGCGCGCAAGCAGATCGAGGCCGCGGGCGCAGACACGCAGATGGCGGAGGAGGCCTTTCGCCAGGCCCGGTCCGGGATGCTCGGGTTCATGTTCGACTCGGACCCGGCCATGCTCGATGCGCTGGCGGACGTGCCGCTGGTGATCCTGATCGTCTTCAAAATCACCCTCTTCTTCCTGCCGGCGTACGTCGCGATCATGGGCTTCGACCAGATCAGCGGAGAAGTTGGACCGAAGTCCATCCGCTTCCTGGTCGGACGCGCCAGCCGGTCGGCAGTGCTCTTCGGCAAGTATCTCGCCCAGGCCGCAGCGCTGGTCGGCCTGGTGCTGCTGGTCGACCTGGGGATCTTCATCTACGCGAAGGCGTCCAACCCCGACTTCAGCCTGGGGTTGATGTTCGCGACGCTCCTGAAGTTCTGGCTCGCCGCCATCGTCTTTTCGCTCTCCTACCTGGCGCTGACCACGCTCTGCTCCACCCTGTTCCGCACACCGGCGGTGAGCCTCGTCTTCAACTTCCTGGCCCTGTTCGGGTTCTGGCTGCTCAACTTCATCGGCAGCTTCGGCGTGGATCGGGAGATCTCGGCCCAGGGAATGCCCGGCCCCGAGACCATCACCAGCCCCCTCGCGTACATCCGGTTCCTGTCTCCGTCGTATTACTCGACGAACCTGCTCCACCCCGACCTCGGCCAGTTCGCGGTGAGCGCAGTCGCCTATGCCGGGTTTGCTGCCGTGTTCCTGTTCGGCGCGTACGCCGTGCTTCGTGCGAGGGACGTATGAGTGACGCGGCCGTCGAAATCGTCGACGTGACCAAGCGCTTCGGCGCGAAACTGGCGGTGGACCACGTCTCATTCGCCGTCCTGCGCGGCGAGACGTATGGGCTCATCGGCCCGAACGGCGCAGGCAAGACCACCACGTTCTCGATGATGTGCGGCTTCCTCCACCCGACCACCGGGCAGATTCGGATCCTCGACGCGGATCCGCGCAAGCCCGGGGCGCTGAAGCGGAAGCTCGGCGTGCTCCCCCAGGACGCAATCCTTCCGCCCAACAGCAAGGTCGGTGAGCTGCTCACCTACTGGGCGAACCTCTCCGGCCTCGAGCGCCCCGAGCACGAGGCCCGCACGGCGCTCGAGCGCGTCGAGCTCGCGCAGACCTGGGACACCCGCGCCGGCGCCCTCTCCCACGGCATGGCCAAGCGCGTCGCCATGGCCCAGGCGCTCATGGGCAAGCCGCCGGTCGTCCTGCTCGACGAGCCCACCGCCGGGCTCGATCCGAAGATCGCCGCGCAGGTGCGCCAGGTGATCCGGGAGATGAAGGGCGAACAGACCGTCATCGTCTCCAGCCACAACCTCCAGGAGCTCGAAGAGCTGTGTGACTCGGCGGCGATCCTCGATCGCGGCAAGCTCGTGCAGGCCGGGAGCATGTCCGAGCTCACCGCCCAGGCCGCCGAGTTCCGCGTGCAGATCGGCCGCGGTACGCCTCCGGTCGACGAGATGAAGATCCTCCCCGGCGTGAGCGGCGCGACGTGGGACGAGAACACGCGCACCCTGTTGGTGCAGTACGACGGCCGGAAGCACGCCTCCGACGAGGTGATCACCCGCGTGCTCAAGCTGATCATCGAACGCGACGCCACGATCGTGACTGTGAGCCGCGGCCGGAAGCTGGAAGAACGCGTCCTGCAGCTCACCTGAGCCACGGACGTTCCCGAAAGTCGAAGGGCGCTCCGGCGTTCACTCTGAGCGCCCTTCCCTGCTTGAGCTTCTCGGAACCGATTTGGCAGCGTTGCCCCCATGCTCCCGAATCCGGTGGTCCAGGCGGCGTCGAAGCAGCGCGGCCTCGTCACACTCCAGCAACTCGACACAATGGGCGTTTCGCGGAATGAGCGACGGCGCGCGCTGGAGGCCGGCGATCTCGTCCAGGTGTTTGCCGGCGTGTACCGGCTCGGCGCATTCACAGAGCTGCGCGAGATGCGCTGGCTCGCCGCCTGCCTCTGGTACCCCGATGCGGTGCTGAGCCACCGCACTCGTCCTCCGCTGCGGTCCGAGAGCGCTCTGTCATGACGCCCGCTCGTCTTCGGGAGGCCGAGCCAACTCGGTTCCCGAAAACCCGTGACACGCGTGCGCTCCCTCGGAGGCACTGAGCCTTTGGACTTTCGGGAACGTCCGTGGCGGAAGGAGATCCGGGAGGCTACTCCGGGAAGAACATCGTCTCGCGCGACGCGACGAAGCGCTGGATCGCGGCGGCGGTCGTCGCGTCGAGGTTCACGAACTGGATGCCCACGCCGGGGA
>JBAWAM010000927.1:0-9044 GCA_049589315.1 Myxococcaceae bacterium | reverse complement strand
CTCGGCTTCTGGTTCCTGCTCTCCGCGTGCCTGATCAAGCTCGTGGCGACCTCCGTCACGATCGGCTCCGGAGGATCGGGTGGCACGTTCTTCCCGGCGGCGGTGATCGGGGCGATGGCCGGCGGCGCGTTCGGCGAGCTGATCCACGGCCTGTTCCCGGCGGCGACGGCGCCGAGCGGCGCCTACGCGATGGTGGGGATGGGCGGGTCCGTCGCGGCGATGACGCGCGGGCCGCTGACCGGGCTGATGATGATCTACGAGCTGTCCGGCAACTACGCGATCATCCTGCCGCTGATGGTGACGTGCACCATCGCGTCCGCGCTCTGCCACTACCTGATCGAACGACGGACGCCGAAGGCGCCGAGCGACACCGAGCTGATGTCGAACACGCCGGTCCGCCGGCTCATGATGAAGGCGAAGCCGGTTCGGGCCGACACGCGGCTGCGCCCGCTGGTGGACCTGCTGCTGACCGCGGAGGACGGGACGCTCCCCGTGCTCGATTCGGAGGGGCGGGTCTACGGCATCGTCCAGATCGATCAGCTTCGCGACGTCTGGCGCGACGAGGCGTTGCATCCGGTGCTGGTGGCCACCGATCTCGCGCGGAAGGTGCCCATCGTCTCGGCGGACACCGACGTCGCGACCGCGCTGGCCCTGATGGACCAGGAGGAGGTGGACGCGCTCCCGGTCGTGGACCGGCAGCAGGGAGAGTCCTCGTGGGGGCTGCTCACCCGGAGCGCGGTGCGACGGCTGCTGTTCGACCAACATGCGCGGCAGCACCAGCGCGGCGAGCACGCGGTGGCTGCGACCGAGCAGGTCACCTGACTTCGCGCGTGGGCTGCAGGGGCAGGGCGAAGGAGAAGGTCGAGCCTTCGCCGGGCTCGCTCTGGACCCAGATGCGGCCCCCATGCTGCTCGACGATGTCGCGGCAGATGTACAGCCCGAGCCCCAGTCCGCGGACCTGCTGCTCTCCGGCGCTCGGAGTGCGGAAGTAGCGCTGGAACAGCCCGGCCGCGTCCTCTCGGGTGATCCCCGTCCCCGGGTCGCGCACCGACACCACCGCCTCGGCCTCGGACGATTGCACGGTGACGCTGATCGTGCCGCCCTCCGGGCTGTACTTGATCGCGTTGTCGATGAGGTTCGAGACGACCTGCTCGAGCCGGACGGGATCCCCCTCCACCCAGAGCCCGGCAGGTGGGAGCTGCAGACCGATCGAATGCCGGAGACTCACCTCGCGGAAGCTCTCCGCGGTGTCACGGGCCAGCTCCGTGATGGACGTCGGCCGGGTGTGGAGCTCCAGCTTGCCCGCCTGGATCCGACTCACGTCGAGGAGATCGTCGATGAGCCCCTTGAGCTGCTTGATCTGCCGCCGGGCGCGGTCCACCCTCTCGGGTGCGATCGGCGCGCCGCGCGCAGCGTCCCTCGCGTTTGCCTCGACGGTCAGCGCGAGCGCGGTCAGCGGCGTGCGCAGCTCATGGGCGGCAATGGTGAGGAAGTCGTCCCGCGTCCTCAGCGCCTGCTGGGCCTCGTGGTAGAGCCGCTCCATCTCCTCGACGTAGCGCTTGCGCTCGGAGGTGGACTCCGCGAGCCGGTCGATCATCTCGTTGGCGGCTTCCGCCAGCCGGCCGATCTCGTCCGCGTGGAAGATGGGAACGTGGGGCACACCGGCGACCTCGCCCCGGCGAACGATCTCTCCAAACACGCTGGCGATGCGAGCCACGGGCGCGGCCACCGTCGCGGCGAGGAACCCGGCGCAGACAGGCGCCCACAGGACCGCAGTGAGCGAGAACACGAACAGCAGGAGCGTGTCCACGCCGGCCATGTGGCCCATGGCCAACATCCACGCGGTCGGGGCCATCACCAGGCAGATCGAGATCACGACCAGCACGGTCCGCAGCGAGGTCGCGCGGCGGCTGGTTCGAACGCCCAATCGCCGCGCCGCGATGGACAGCTCTCCCGCCACGGGGCTGACCAGGAACGTCAGCATCGCGGCCGCCAGCGGGAACGCCGCACAGAACACCGCGACCGACGAGAGGACGGCAGCGATCACTTCGCGGTGGCCGACCTCCACTTCTGGAAACAGGGCGAGCAGGCCGAGCAGGACGACGAAGTAGAGCGCCCAGGCCACCGCCCACCAGGTGGCGAACTTGACCGGGAGCCGATGCACGGCGCGGATCGCCTTCAGCACGCGTTCCGGCGTCTCCCTGTTGCTTTCACTGTCCATCGACCACTGGGCGATGGGGCGAAGCATCCGGAGCATCCGCGCCAACAGGATCGCGTTCTTGAGCAGCTGCAGCAGCAGCGCGACCGCGAGCGCCTGACCCATGGGGAGCCCTTGCGCGAGCTCGAACAGCCGGATGAACGAGAAGGGCGCGATGAGCACGAACGGCAGCTCGACGCCGAACGCGACCAGCACAATCTTCAGAACGAGCGATCGGCGCATCGGGAGCCTCAGAGGGTCGACGTTATCCTCAGCGGCACGCCAGGAGTACCTTTCCCCGGGTCCGACGCGCGTGCAGATAGCGGTGGGCCTCGCTCGCCTCGCTCAGCGGAAAGACGTGGTCGATGACCGGGGCGATGACGCCGCGTTCCAGCAGCGCGAGCAGCTCGTCCATCTCCCGGCCCAGCAGCTCCAGATCGTCCCAGAGCAGCAAGACCTGGAGCCCCAGCACACCGGCGTTCTGGCCGATGAGCTGGAACGGCGAGAAGCGCGGCTGACGGAGGAAGTCCTTCGCCACCCGGACCCAATCCAGCCGCGAGCGGGGAAAGAGTTCGGCGGCGCCATAGACGACCAGCCGCCCGCCGTGTGCGAGGCACTGGAAGCTCCGGCGGAACGACTCGCCTCCGTTCGCGTCGAGGACGACGTCCACGCCGCGGCCGCCGGTGAGCTCGCGCACCCGGGACACGAAGTCCTCCCGGGCGTAGTTGATGAGGTGCCGGGCCCCCTGGCTGCGCGCGTAGTCGAGCTTCTCGTCCGTCGAAGCCGTTCCGATCAGCTCGAACCCGAGGTGACGCGCGAGCTGGACCGCGGCCGTCCCGACCCCTCCCGCCACCGCATGGACCAGCACCCACTCTCCCCGCCGCATCCGGGCCGTCTCGGTGAAGGCGTGGTACGCGGTGATGTACTGCGCCGGCAGGGCAGCCCCCGCTTCGAGGGAGATCCCGTCGGGAATCCTCCGTGCGCGGGCGGCGTCGACCACGACCTCGTCCGCGTAGCCGCCGAACCGCGTCCCGGCCAGCACCCGGTCCCCCGGCGAGAGGTGCTGCACGCCGGAGCCGATCTCGGCCACCACGCCGGAGACCTCGAACCCGGGGACAAACGGTGGCTTCGGCGCCGGCCCGTACACGCCCGCGCGCCCGGCGAGGTCGGCGAAGTTCACGCCGGCGAAGCGGACCTGGATACGGACCTCTCCCGCTCCGACCGAAGACGACGCGCGCTCGCGCAGCGCGAGCACCTCCGGTCCTCCGGAGCGGGTGATGACACACTCTCGTACAGACATGCCCGCGTGATTACACCGGCCCTCCGGAAAGCGCAGGCGGGGATTCTCGCGGAGCGCGCGCGGACTGTGCTTTGGTCGCGCGCATGAACAATCTCCGAGTTTTCCCCCTTGCGGCGCTCTTCGCCGCGTCCGTGCTCGCCACCGGTTGCATGTCGCCCTATCTCAAGCGCGCGCCGAACACGCCCGACCCGAAGCCGTCGCACGCGCTGGTGACCGGGTTCGTGGTGCGCTTCGAGTCCTTCGGACAGGAGAAGTCGGGGCTCGAGATCGCGATCGACACTGCGCAGAACGCGCAGCTCGACAGGTTCGGACAGCAGGCCACGAAGCTCCTGACCGAGGTGCTGATCTCCCACGGGTACACCGCGTCCTTCGACGGGCAGCGCACGTTCAAGCTGGATGCGGTGCGGCTCGCGAGCAGCTCCGCGACCGCCGCCATCACGGGGCAGTGGCGTCACCCGGACGCTTCCCACTGGGGACCGGACGAGGTGGACTCGCTCTTCGTCAAGCCGATGCACGTGATCGGCAAGCTCAGGACGGATGGTCGGAAGGAGTACTTCGCCTTCATCGACGTCGCCATCCACGACAGCGGCTTCTTCATGAAGGAGCCGCAGGTGATCGTGCGGCTCTCCGTGTTCGACAACGGCGGCGTGGAGGTCCTGGACCTGCGCGGGCTCGGCTATGGGGAGAGCCAGTTCATGTTCGCCAACCGCTCGCCCCAGAACCTCATGCTCGCGCTGGAGCGGGGGTTCGAGTCGTTGAAGACGGTGGAAGTGCAGCCGCTCGGCATTTAGTGTTGAAGCATGTTTCAACGCTTCAAGGGAACCGAGTCCTACCTCACCAACGAAGGCCTCCAGGCGGCCGTGAACTGCGCGCTGGCGCTGGAGCGGCCGCTCCTCGTCAAGGGTGAGCCCGGAACGGGCAAGACCCTGCTGGCCGAGGCGATCGCCCAGGATCTGAACGCTCCCCTGCTCACCTGGCATGTGAAGAGCACCACCCGGGCGCAGGACGGGCTGTACGTCTACGACACCGTCCAGCGCCTGTACGACTCGCGCTTCGGCGACGGGGACGTGAAGGACATCCGCCAGTACATCAAGCTGGGGCCGCTGGGTCAGTCCTTCGCCTCGAAGGAGCGGGTGGTCCTGCTGATCGACGAGGTGGACAAGGCGGACATCGAGTTCCCCAACGACCTCCTCCACGAGCTGGACCGGATGCGGTTCCGGGTCACCGAGACCGGCGACGACGTCGTCGCTTCACAGCGCCCGGTGGTCATCATCACCAGCAACAACGAGAAGGAGCTGCCGGACGCGTTCCTCCGCCGCTGCGTGTTCCACTTCATCGACTTCCCGGACCAGGAGCTGATGCGCCGGATCGTGGAGGTCCACCACCCCGGGATCGAGGCCGCGCTGACGCAGCAGGCGATCGAGATCTTCTACGAGCTGCGCAGCTTCCAGCGGCTGCGCAAGCGACCCAGCACCAGCGAGCTGATCGATTGGATCGGCGCCCTGCGCGCGGCGGGGATCGACCCGAAGGCGCTCGAGCGGGAGCTGCCGTTCATCGGGGCGCTGCTGAAGAAGGAGCAGGACCTGGTCGCCATCGCCGACGCGATGCCGAACGGCCGACGTCCGCGCGCCTGATCAGGGGCAGGCCATGTTCATCCCGTTTCTCTACGAGCTCCGGCGCAGGAAGGTCCCGGTCGGGACGCACGAGGCGGTGGCGCTGGCGAAGGCGCTGAGGGCCGGCCTGCACGACAGCTCGCTGGACGGCTTCTACCACGTGGCCCGCGCGCTGCTCGTGCACTCGGAGAGTCAGCTCGACGCGTTCGACCAGGCGTTCCTGGCGCACTTCAAGGGCGTGGCGGACGCGGGCCTGCAGCTCACCGACGAGCTGCTGAGCTGGCTGGAGCAGGCGCTCTCTGGCGGGAAGGCGGAGCTCACGCCCGAAGAGCGCGCGCTGCTCGAACAGTTCGACCTCGACGAGCTGAAGCGGATGTTCGAGGAGCGGCTGCGCGAGCAGAAGGAGCGGCACGACGGCGGGAACCGCTGGATCGGGACCGGGGGGACCTCACCGTTCGGGCATGGCGGCGCGCCGCGGCCGGGGATCCGGGTCGGCGGCAAGGGGGGCAACCGGAGCGCGGTGAAGGTCGCAGGCGAACGCCGCTATGCCGGGTATCGCAGCGACCTGGTGCTCGACGTGCGGCAGATGCAGGTCGCGCTGCGGAAGCTCCGGGCGTTCGCCCGCGAAGGTGCGGACGAGGAGCTCGACCTCGAGGGAACGATCGCGGAGACCGCGAAGAACGCAGGCGAGCTGGAGGTCGTCACCCGTCCGCCGCGCCGGCCGAACACGCGGGTGATTTTGATGATGGACGTGGGCGGCTCGATGGACCCGTGGGCCCACGTGATGTCGCGCCTGTTCACCGCCGCGAGCAAGGCCACGCACTTCAAGGACCTGCGCACCTACTACTTCCACAACTGCGTCTACGGGCGCGTGTACAAGTCCGCGGGGTTCAACGATCCGGTGCCGGTGGCGGAGCTGCTCGCGGACTGCGGACCGCACTACAAGCTGATCATCGTGGGCGACGCGTTGATGGGGCCGCACGAGCTGCTCGAACGCGGCGGCGCGCTGGGCTGGGCGGATCCCGACGGCGTCGAAGGCGTGGAGTGGCTGCGCCGGCTCGCCCAGCACTTCGAGCGGACGGTGTGGCTCAACCCCGAGTCGCCGGGCTCCTGGTATGCGCCGACCATCCGGGTGATCGGCGGCATCTTCCCGATGTTCCCGCTCACGGTGGAGGGACTCGGGGAGGCGGTGGCCCACCTGGTGAAAGGCAAGCGCCGCGCCTCCTCGTGAGTCCGTCGAGGGACTACCCCGGCGGCCAGGTCAGGGGCCGCCCAGCGAGCACGTGCACGTGGATGTGGAAGACCGTCTGCCCTGCATCGCGCTGGCAGTTCATCACGGTGCGGTACCCGCTCTGGGCGTAGCCGCGCTCCTGGGCAAGCTTCGACGCGGCGCGGAAGAGGTGGCCCACGATCTCCCGGTCATCGACGGTGATGTCGTTGATCGTCGGGATGTGCTTGTTCGGGATGACCAGGACGTGCATCGGCGCCTGGGGATTGATGTCCTCGAACGCGAGGCACTGATCGTCCTTGTACACGACCTTTGCCGGAATCAGGCCGTCGCGGATTTTGCAGAACAGGCAGTCGGACATGCCCCGGCTATAGCGCGCGGAAAGGCAGTTGTGAACGCTCGATCAAGGTTCCGCATCAAGGCAGCACGCCCGTCCTCCCGCCCGCTTCGGCGAGGAACGTGCGCAGCAGGAAGTCGCACTCCTGGGGCGTGAGGTCGAATTGAAGGCCCGCTTCGTCCAGGATCGCGGCGAGCGGCGCCTCCGGGCGCTCGCGGCGTCGATCGCTGATCCACTGGATGGCCTTGCGGAGGTGTTCCCCGTGCGGCTGGAGATCGGTGCTCATGGCTCGAGTCCAGGATAAACACGGTCCGCCGTGGACGAGACGGAACGCCAGCCCCCGAAGAAGGTCCGCAAGCAACCGCGGAAGGTCTCTCCACGCTCGCTGGAGAACGCAGCGCTGCATTACCTGAAGCGCTATGCCTCCACGGTCAGCCGGCTGCGCGCCGTGCTGGTGAGACGGGTGGACCGCTCGATCCGGATGCACGGCGGGGACCGCGCCGAAGCGCTGGAGTGGGTGGATGCGCTGATCCAGAAGCTCCTCCGCAGCGGGCTGATCGACGACCAGGCGTACGCCCGGATGAAGGCGCAGTCCCTGCGCTCCTCCGGTCGCAGCGCGCGGATGATCGCCCTCAAGCTCCGGATGAAGGGCGTCCCCGAGGACCTCCTGGCACAGCACCTGGCCGAAGCCACCGCCGAAATCTCCGAGGAAGACGCGGCGCGGACCTGGGCCCGGAAGAAGCGCATGGGCCCGTACCGCGCGACCGAGGAAGCCCGGCGGGAGAACCGTCAGCGAGACCTCGCGTCGCTCGCCCGGGCCGGCTTCAGCTTCGACACCGCGAAGAAGATCATCGACGCGAAGTAGCGGCTACGGGTGGGGATGCGAGTCGGAGCGTTGCCCGCGGTTGGTTCGCGCCGCCCGGACCTGGTTGGGCGCCGAGCGTGCCCGCGCGGCGGAGCGGACGTCGTACCGCGACCTCGGGCGACGCGCCGGATGGAGCGGCTGTGGAGGCAGGACGAAGTCGGAGAGCGACCGGATCCCGCCGGCGAGCACCGCGCGCGCCATGCGCACGAACCCCAGCGGCTTCAGGCCGCGCGAGCGCACCGCAGCGCTCAGCCCGAGCGAGAAGCTCACCGAGAGGTTCGTCACCGCCACGAAGCCGAGGCCGGCGAGGGCCCAGAGGAAGTCGGGGTGGAGCAGGTGCTCGAGGGGGAGCGACGCCGCGGCGAAGGCGATGGTGCCTGCGCTGAGCGTGACGTGCCGCACGTCCAGCGGCACGCCGAAGAAGTGGCAGATCGCCGGGGTCATGCCCAGCAGGACGCCAAGGCTGACGTTGGCGCCGAGGCCGCAGGCGTTCTTCTTCAACGAGTCCCCGAGCCGTCTCGCGCCCGCCTCGCCGAACAGCCGCACCAGGCCGCGGTGCCGGGCGAGCGCCTCCGGGATGCGACGGTAATGCACCAGGTTCTCCATCCAGCCTCCGAACACGCTGGACATCCAGAGCAGCACGCCGGTGACGGCGCCGAAGAGGATCGTCCCGCTCTTGAACGGGTGGAGCGTCATCAGCACGTACTCGGCCTCCTCCGCCTCCAGGAAGGGCCGGCCGCGCAGTGCCCACAGGCCCACGCCGACCAGCGCGGCCCCCGCCGTCACCGCGCCGAGGTTGCCGATCACCGACGCGAGCTGTGACCGAGAGATGCGCGCGAGCTGCTCGACCAGCCCGCGCATCCCCCGATCCCCGGATTTCAGGTCCACCGTCGCCGCCAGCGCCGCGGCGGTCATCGAGGGTTGCTTCGTCGCGAGCGCGAACCCGAAGAGCTGGAGCAACATGAAGCTGATCGCGTAGTTGCTCGCGGCGGCCATGCCTCCGAAGAACAGAGGCAGCGCGGCGAAGGTGAGGGTCAGCTTGATCCCCGCCGTGGCGACGGTGAGCAGCCCGCCGCCCGCCGCGGCCTTCATCATCCACCGGTATTCGTCCTTGCTGGTGGTGATGTAGTGGCGACCGACCTCTCCCGTGTGCTCGAAGATGCGGCGCGCGACGTAGCGCACGCTGCCGCGGAACAGCCGCGTCACGCTGCGCTCGTGGATGTGGGCCCGCACCAGTGAGGCCAGCAGGCGCGTCGACCCGTGGGCGGTGTCTTCGGGGCGCTCGGGGGCGAGGAGCCACAGCAGGGCCTCCAGGCGCTCCAGGGTGAGCTCCAGCTGGTTCAGCCGGTAGACGAGATCGGTGTCGACGGCGCTCTCGTCCATCTGATGCAGCACCGCGTGGATGGCGGCGTGGCATCGGGCGAGCGCGTCGGCGCAGGCTGCTCGAGCCAGGACGAGCCCGGTCCCGTGCGGATCCGCAGCGTCGGTGCGAGCTGTCTGGCAG
>JBAWAM010000926.1:0-15809 GCA_049589315.1 Myxococcaceae bacterium | reverse complement strand
CGCTGGTCCCTCCCGCTCCCCCCAGGGGCTGCGCGCACCAACTGCAGAACCCGCTCGAGTTCTCGCAGCCGGTCCCGCCGGGGCGCCCCTCCGCCCCGTTGTTTCCAGCGACCGCGACGCCTCCGCTCTGCCCGTCGGAGCCATTCCCCGCCTGGATCGTGAGCCCTTCGAGGGTGACGCCGCTCGAGTCCCGGATGAACGCGCCGTACGCGGTGCCCGAGCTCCCAGACGCGCTCGCGCCGAGGAAGGTGATGAGCTGCACGATGGTGTTGTCCGCGTCGTCGAGCAGCAGCGGCGTGTTCACCCCGGTCACGGTCACCCCGTAGGCGTTCCCCCTCGCGAAGGTGCCGCCCTGGTACCCGCCGTAGATGCCCTTCCCTCGCACGGTGATCGCCACCTGCTCCACGTAGGTCCCGGTCGCGATGTACACGTCGCGCCTGTTCTGCGCGTCCGCCGCAGCGAGCGCGGCGATGATGCTCCGCTTCGGCTGGGACAACGTGCCCGGGTTCGCGTCGCTGCCGCCCGACGCGAGCGGGGCGACGAAGATCCCGTTGCCCACCTCGCCGTCCATCCCGTCGCAGTTCGCGTCTTCGAACGAGAGGTCCGGGAAGTCGACGGCGCTCTGGAACACGCAGTGGTACTCGCAGCCGTTGGCCGGGTTCCCGTCGGCGTCCCACCAGTCCGGATCACACTGCGAGACGGAGCAACTCCCGTTCGAGCAGGTGCCGGACGCGTGGGCGAAGGCGCAGACGTTCCCGCACGCACCGCAGTTGTTCACGTCGCTCGAGGTGTTGGTCTCGCAACCGTTGGTCCAGCTGGAGTCGCAGTTGGCGTAGCCGGGGTCGCAGGTCCCTCCGCACACGCCCATCACGCAGGCCCCGGAGGCATTGGCCGGATCGCAGACCTGACCACAGGCGCCGCAGTGGCCCACATCGCCGAAGATGTCGATCTCGCAGCCGTCGGCGTACTGCTGATTGCAATTGGCCCGGCCGGGATTGCAGTTGCCGACGGCGCACACGCCGGCATTGCACGCCCCGGACGCATGCAGCGGGGTGCAGATGAAATTGCAACTCCCGCAGTGGCCCGGATCGTTGAGCAGATCGAAGTCCTCGTCGATCCGCCCGTCGCAGTCGTTGTCGATCCCGTCGCACCGCTCCGCGCCCGTGGGCGAGCACCCGAACTCGCACCCGTTCGACGCATCTCCGTCGGCGTCCCACCAGTTGGGTTCGCACTGGCCGATCGCGCAGGCGCCCAGCGTGCACTGACCGGTCGCGTGCGGCGGGTCGCACACCCGGCCGCAGGCGCCGCAGTTCTGGAGGTCGTTCTGGAGATCGAACCCGTCATCGACCTGGCCGTCGCAGTCGTTGTCCTTGCCGTCGCACAGCTCCGGGGCTTCCGGCCCGGGCTCGCACGTCTGCGTGCGCCCCTCCTTGCAGACCGACACCTCGCGGAAGCACTCGCCCACGCCGCAGGTCAGCGGGGCGCCGACCTCTTCATCGGCCTCTCCGTCACAGTCGTCGTCGATCCCGTTGCACGACTCGCTGGTGGGCACCCGGGCGCTGCACGCCGAGTACCCGGCGGTCCCGGTGCAGGTCTTCACGCCGGTGCACGTCCCGAAGTTGTTCGCCTGCTCGCAGGGGACCTTCTGGCCGTCGGTGTCCTCGGTGCAGGCGCAGGTGCCGCTCATCGGAACGCACTGCTGTGTCACCAGCGCGCCGTCCACCGAGACGGCTTCGGCACACTGGAAGCTCAGGGGACAGGTCCCGTCGAAGGAGCAGTCGCGGCCGCAGACGTTCTGCCCCGCGACCTGGAGGCAGCGATCCGCCGGGTAGGGGCAGTCGGCGTCGGTCGTACATTCCTCGCACAGGCCCGCCCGCTCCGGGACGCAGGCGAACCGGTCCGTCGCCAGCGGCTCGCAGATCTCGTTCTGGAGGCAGCCGGCGTTGCAGGTGCGGATGCACAGCCGGTCGCCGCCCGGGAGCGCGTCGCACATCCCCGTCTCACACTCGTGGTCCTCGGCGCAGGGGACCCCTTCCGGCTTGAGGCGCTCCTTCACGTTGGGGGCGCCACAGTCACAGGCTCCGAACGAGGTGAGAAGCAGCGCTATCCCGAACGACTGGAGTCTGTGGCCCATGGACGCTCCCCCTGGTGGCGACCTGGCTGCCGGCGAAGTAAACAGCAGCCACACGTGCAAGCGGTAGCCAGCCCACGTTCAGAGGGTTACAAACAGGTCATGCAACATGTCGATCCGAGCCTCGACCTCGAGCAGGAGATCCACTCGCTCAAGAAGTCGATGAATGCGGTGATCCTCGCCCACTACTACCAGGAGAGCGAGATCCAGGACGTCGCCGACTTCGTCGGGGACTCCCTCGCCCTCGCCCAGCAGGCCGCGAAGACGCAGGCGGACGTGATCGTCTTCTGCGGCGTGCACTTCATGGCGGAGACCGCCAAGATCCTGAACCCGAACAAGATGGTGCTCCTGCCGGACCTCGCGGCGGGATGCTCCCTGGCGGATCGCTGCCCGGCCCCGGCGTTCAGGGCGTTCAAGGAGAAGCACCCGGACGCGTTCGTGGTGAGCTACGTGAACAGCTCGGCGGAGGTGAAGGCGCTGAGTGACGTCATCGTCACCTCCTCCAATGCCGCGAAGATCGTGGACAGGTGCCCGAAGGACCGGCCGATCATCTTCGGCCCGGATCAGCACCTGGGGCGGTTCATCGTGAAGCAGACCGGGCGCGACATGATCCTCTGGCCAGGCAGCTGCATGGTGCACGAGATCTTCAGCGAGAAGCGGCTGGTGCAGCTCATGACCGAGTATCCGGACGCGGACGTGGTCGCCCACCCCGAGTGCGAGGAGCGGGTCCTGCAGCACGCCCACTACATCGGCTCCACCAAGGGAATCCTGGACTACGTACTGAAGAGCCCGAAGCAGACCTTCATCGTGGTGACCGAGGCGGGCATCCTCCATCAGATGCAGAAGCACGCGCCGCACAAGACGTACATCGCGGCCCCGCCGGACAACGGGTGCGCCTGCAACGAGTGCCCGCACATGAAGCTCAATACAATGGAGAAGCTCTACCTGTGCATGCGCGACCGAAAGCCGGAGCTGGTGATGAACCCGCTGCTGCAGCAAGCCGCCCTGGCCCCGCTCCAGCGGATGCTGGAATGGTCCTGAAACGTTCCTGAAAAACGAGGCTTGAATCCGGGTCCGCGTGCTGCCATGGAGGCGCTGTGGGTTACCGTTTCTTTTCCGTTCCAACACATCGTCTGACGGATGCCACGTCGCTCGAGGACATCGACGAGATGCTCGAGCCGGGGCCGCCGGACATCCGCGGCATCACCGAGCGGGCGCTCCAGGGAAGTGAATTCCGCGACATGCGCGCCCGCGACAAGGTACGCGCGCTGCTGCAGTCGGACGTTCCGCCGCCGTTTCCGTCGCCGGGTCCTGGCTGCGGTCCCTCCGCGGTCTTCTCCCAGCCACCCGCGGACCTGCCGGCCCTGCTCCGGCTGGCGGACAGCCTGGATCGACTTGCGCGCGAGGAGTCGGGCGAGAAGGCCCTGGTGTGGCGCTGCGGCAACTGCGGCACCCGTTACGCCGTCCCGGTGTCGCTGGTCCGCAACGTCGCCATCCGCTGCGAGCGCTGCGGTGAGCCGGTGGAGCTGAATCCGGCTCGGAGCACGGGTGAGGAGTCGCTGCTCGACCCGTTCGTGGGCGAGGTCAATTCAGCGCGCCATCGACTCGCCGACTTCTTCCGCGAGGCCATGGCGCGTGGCTGGCCCGTGCTCGTCAGCTCGACCGAGTAGCGCAGTTCCGGCGGGAGTTTGACGTTTCCGCCGGCGGCGCGGCCGGGTACCTTCGGCGCATCATGCGCCGCGTCAACATCGACCTTCTGCGTTGTCCCAGGTGCCGGCGTGGTGCCCTGCGCGCCGATTCGGATACTTCGGAGGTGATGTTCGGACCGCTCCGCTGTGCCGAGTGCCAGTCCAGTCATCCCGTAGCCGAGGGCGTGGTCGAGCTCGTGCTCGAGCGCGAGTCCCCTGCCGGACTGCAGCGCGGTCTCGAGCTCCGTTGGGTCGCCCGCTCGTGGGAGCGCTACCTGCGTCCGGCGGTCTCGGTTGCGGTCACCCGCCGACGGTTCGACCGCGACAGCGAATACCTCCTGCTCCGGTCGCTCCTCGGCACTCCCGACGCTCCTGTCCTGGATCTCGGGTGCGGCACCGGGCTGTTCGCTCGACGCCTGGCCCGAGAGCCCGCGATGCCGCCGGTGGTCGGGATGGATGTCGCCCGGGCCATGCTCGAGGAGAGCGTCGCCCAGGCGCGGGAGGCCCGCGTTCGCGTCGACTTCGTCCATGCAGCGGCGCCCGAGCTGCCCTTCCTCGATGGGTCGCTGGGCGGGGTGCTCCACTCGGACGCCCTCCATCTCGTCGAGGACGCCGCGCGGCTGTTCGTGGAGGTCTCGCGGGTGCTCCGCCCGGGCGGTCGCTACGTCGCGACCACCTATCTGCCTCCGGGGTTCCCCGCCGCTTTCGTGCACCGGCAGGTCGGGCTCCACCCTCGCACCGAGGTCGAGCTGAGGGCGGCGCTGACCGCGGCAGGGCTCGTCCGGTTCGAGCGCATGCTGCTGCCGCCGTTCATCGTGGTGAAGGCAGAGAAGCCGACGGCCTAGCTCGGGAAGAGCATTGTCTGTAGTTGCTCCATCGGCTCCCGGAGCGACATCTTGTTCGCGAAGAGGACGGACAGCGCGAGCCGGGCAAGGACCTCCGGGGGCTCCACGCTGAGGATGAAGCCGCACTCGAGGATCTGCTCGCGGTGGAGGCCCAGCTCGCCCAGAGTCATCGCCAACCGCATCCGCTGATCGAGCGGAAGATCCTTCTTCATCTCGGCGGTGCGCTCGCGCAGCTCCACCGAGCGCCCATCCGACAGGCGCACCCGCGGCTCGGGTTCACCGTCGTCCTCCTCCTCTTCGAGGACCGGCCAGACCGCGCTCAGGAGCGCGGGGTTCGTCACCAGCGCGCGACCGAGGCGGGCGGAGCACGGAAAGCAGACCTGTGTCCCGAGGAATTCGATGGGGATGCAGGCTTCGACGGAGCGGGCACACAGGCCGCAGGCGAGTGGCATGGGCGATGACATAAGGCCCGAACCCGCCCCGGGCCACCTCTTCGGGCCCAGCGATCCGGAACCGCAAGGTGGGCGATCAGGCGCTCAGATGAAGATTCCGGCCGTGGCGTCGACCCGCGCGCTGTCCGGGAGGTCCGGCGACAGGGTGGCTCCCTTCAAGGGTTCCACGAAGCTCGACTTCTTCGTGCCGTGGTGCTTCCCGCACTTCGTGCACTGGCACGCGCCCTTCTTGCAGGTGCAGTCGCTCTTACCGCTGCAGGTGCAGGTCGCGGTGAGGAGCGGGTCCTCCTGCTTCCCATGCTGGCAGGCGCAGGCGTGGGCCTTCTCGCCTCTCTCGCCCTTCTCGCCGTGACCTTCGCATGCGAAGGCGGGCGCCGACGACAGAAGGAGGAACGCGGAGGCGATCGCGGTAACGCAGGGAGCGAACGAACGGGTCATGGCGGAACTCCAGGAAACAATCCGCCCGTACCGCATTTTCCCTACATCATCAAGCGGGGGGCCTCCGCCGCGCCGCCCGGTGTGCGCGCGCGCGTCCTTCGCCAGACGCAACCTGGCTCGCAGAATCCACCAGCAGAAGGTACGGTCCGCCGCCTGATGAACCACCGCCAGGGCCAGCTGCTGTACGCGCTCGCGCTCGCCATCGGCATCGCACCGCTCTGGGTCGGGCGACACCTGCCGCTGGTCGATCTGCCGCAGCACCTGCACCTCATCTCGGTGCTTCACCGGCTGGACGATCCGACCACCCTCTTCCCACGGCTGTTCGAGGCGCGCGGCGAGCTCACCCCGTACCTCGGCTACTACTACGTGGTCAGCCTGCTCAACTGGCTGCTCCCGCTGGGGATCGCCAACAAGGTCTTCCTCTCGGCCTACGTGGTGGGCATGCCGCTGGGCCTCGCGTTCCTGCTGCGGAGCCTGCGTCGGCCGGTGTGGCCGTCCGTGCTGGCGCTGCCGTTCGCCTATGGGGACAGCTTCGCCTGGGGGTTCATCAACTACTGCTCCGCGCTCCCCTTCACGTTCCTGTGCGCCGGCTTCTTCGTCCGGACGATCGCAGTTCGCGAGCGGCGCCGGCGCTGGGCGGTCGGGCTGGCGCTGTCGCTCGTCGCGGTGCTGCTGTTCCATGTCCAGGCCTTCGCCTTCCTCGGGATTGCCCTGCCATTCCTCCTGCTCACAACGCGCGCGCCTGAGGACGGCGCCGAAGGTCGCGAGGGAGACGGTCGGATCGATCGTCTGCTGCGGCCGCGCGTCCCGGCCCTGCTCGGGGTCGTTCCCGGCGTGGTGCTGTTCGTCACCTGGTTCGGCGGACGGCTCGGAGAGCCCGCGGAGATTGCCCCGGGTCAGCCCTGGAAGGCCTGGGGTCCGATGTTCTCCGAGCAGAACCTCGCCTGGAAGTCCTTCGACCAGAACATGAAGGAGCTCCCCGTCGTTCTGGCGAACATGCTGCGGGACGGCTCGGATCGGTACGCGCTGTACGCGGTGGCCGCGCTCGCCGGGGTCGGCGTCGTGTTCTCTTTCCTGGGCCGACGCGATGCCGCGCCCGAACGACGCGAGGGCCCGATCGAGCGCTGGCGCATCCTGGGGTTGGGGCTGATCGCGCTGGCGATGTTCTTCCTGCTGCCGTTCGACATCCGCGGGTACGTCTATTACCTGAACACCCGGTTCGCCCACCTGGCGGCGCCGCTGCTGCTGGCGTCGGTTCCGCTCGTCGCGCCAAGGTTCCACCGACCGCTGGTCGCGGGCGGCGTGGTGGCGGCCCTGGTCCTGGCGGTCCCGCTCGCGCGGGGCTTCCGCGCCTTCAACGATGAAGCCGAGCTCCTCGACCGCGTGGCGCTGCGCGCGCACCAGGCGCCGATGGTGATGGGGCTCGTGTACAACACCGGCTCGGCGGCGCTCACCCATCCGGTGTTCATCCACAGCGCGGCGTTCCTCGCCCGGGCCCGCGGCGGCGCGGCGAACTTCAGCTTCGCTCTGACCCCGCACTCCCCGCTCGAGTACCGCGACGCGCCGCCCCCGACTTTCCCCTCGGAGTGGCGCCCCAACGATTTCTCCTGGGAGAAGCACGGCTGGGCCTACGACCACTTCCTGGTCAGGGGCGTGCATCCGTCGCGGATCTTCGGCGCCCGGCTCGGGACGGAGCTGACCATCGCGGATCAGCAGGGCTCGTTCTACCTGGTGACAAAGGCGCATTGAGCCCGACCCGGCTTCCCGGCCTTCGAGTAGATCCGGGCGAATGTCGCTGGCGCTGGAGATCCTGATCACGGCAGCCCTGGTCGTCGCAGCGGGGGTGGCCCTCGCGCGCTTCGGCGACGACATCGGGCTGCACCTCGGGATCGGCCGGCTGTGGATCGGCTCTGTCCTGATCGCCGGGGCGACGTCCCTTCCGGAGCTCACGACCGACGTGGCTGCAGTGCGGATCGGCGCGGTCGATCTCGCCGCCGGAGATCTCATCGGCAGCAGCATGGCCAACATGTTCATCCTCGCGCTGCTCGACCTGCACCCGCGCATGCAGGTGCTCAGGCGCGCTGCCCTGGACCACGCCCTGTCTGCCGCGCTCGCGATCATGCTCACGGCGATCGCTGCGCTGTTCCTGCTCGTTCAGTTCGATGTGCGCTGGGGCCGGATCGGTTTCGGTTCGCTCCTCCTGCTCGGCCTGTACCTCCTCGGCGCACGGGCGGTCTTCACTCACACCGCGCGGATCGCAGCGGCTGAGAGGGCCGCGACCGGTGGGTCGACGCAGAGAGCCATCCCCTGGCGCCTGCTTCTGCGCGCCGTTCTCGGGTTCGTCGCCGCGGCAGCGGTGATCGTCCTTGCCGCGCCGCGGTTCGCGCACGCGGCGAACGAGCTCGCGAAGGTGAGCGGACTGGGCGAGACGTTCGTCGGCACGACGCTGGTGGCCCTGTCGACCTCCCTTCCAGAGCTGGTCGCTTCGATCACCGCCATCCGGATCAAGGCGTTCGACCTTGCGGTGGCCAACCTCTTCGGAAGCAACGCGCTCAACATGGCGATGTTCATCGCGCTCGATCTGGCGAACGACACAGGCCCCCTCTTCGCGGTGGTCTCGCCTTCCCACACGCTCTCCGCCCTGGTGGCCACCGCGATGATGGCAACGGGCATCGCGGCCATCGTGCTGCGGGCGCGTCGCCGCTTCGCCATCGAAGAACCCAGCAGCGCGCTGATGGTCCTGCTCTATGGCGCTGGACTCTGGATTCTTCAGCGCGCTACGACCCCGTCATGACGACCGAGAACGAACGCCGCGAAATCGTCCATGCGCTCCGGTCCGGAGAGTCGCTCCCCTTTCCCCCGCAGGCGGTGGAGAAGGCGCGCACCCTCCTCCACGACCCTGTGTACGCCCGCGCTGCCGAGGTGGAGGAGCTTCCGGAGGCGCTCGCGCTTGCGGTGCTCGACGCCTCCGTGCAGGCCGGGGTCACCACCCTGGCGGACGTGCTGTCCGGGTCGGCGAAGAAGCCGCTGGCGAAGGCGGCGAAGAAGGCGCTGTACCAACTCCGTTCGAAGGGCGTGGCGGTGCCGGAGAAGAAGCCGGAGGTTGCTGCCAGGCCGGAGCCGCAGCGCGAGGAGGCGCCCCCTTCCCTGGTGTCCGCGATCACCGGAAATGGTGAGCGCGCGCTGATCGTGGGCCGTCCCATCCGGGGCCGGATCGAGACCCTCCAGATGGTCATTGCCGACGAACACGGGGTCGTCCACCTGGGCACGCAGGAGATCAGCCGCGGTCAGTACCGGAACCTGCTCAAGGACGCCCACCGTCCCGACGCGCCCTCCGCGGTGGAGATTCCGTATGACCAGGCGCGTGAGCTCGTGGCCGAGGCCACCGGGACCAATCTCCGGTCGAAGACGCCGTTCCCCGGTGGGCTGGAGCTGGCACTTCACCACCTCGGAGTCACCTCGTGGGAGCAGCCTCGCCAGCTCCCGCCGCCTGAACCGGACGACCAGGGGCTGGCGGCTCGCGGCGCCTCCCTCCACGACGAGCCCGAGATCCGCCAGTGGCTCCCACCCATCGACACCCTTCGCCAGCTCGCGCTGAAGGCCCAGGAGATCGCCACCAGCGCGCTGTACATGGACGAAAACCAGCGGGCGCAGCAACTGCGTCACACGGTCCAGACGATGGCAGAGGGCTTCTTCACCGAGCCGATGCGCCAGCTCTATGGCCGGCGCCTCTGGCATATGGCCGACCTCTTCGAGCGGAGCACCCGCCCCGAACAGGCCCGGATCGCACGCGCCGAGGCCCGTCGCCTCTTCCACGGCGCGCCGGGGTTGTTCTCCCCGTTCGGGGTGAAGCTCTTCGAGAAGGTGCTCGAGCTGTCCGGGCCGCAGTTCGGGGCCCCGCTGGCAGAGGGACCGGAGGCGCAGGCCACCACCGAGGCGCCGAACGAGGAAGGTCCCGCCGGGGAGAGGAAGTCCCCGGGCGGGTTGATCCTGCCCTGAGCGTCAGCTTCGCAGGAGCAGGTCCAGGTTCTCGTGCTCCCAGCGCTGGGCACGTTCGAACGCGTAGAACCGGCGTTCGTGCTCCAGGAATTCGGGGGTGTGGACGCAGCGGCGCCCGTCCAGCCCGCGCCGGGCCTTGTGGATGTGGTGCAGCATCTCGTGGAACACGATCCACTCCACGAAGTAGCGGGGCACCCGGGGCTGGTCCAGGGCGGGATGGATGCGGATGACCCGGGAGTCCGCCGAGTACGAGCCCATCTTGATGCTCTTGCGAGGACCGCTGACCCGGGGAGCGGGGCCATAGGTGATGGTGGCAGCCACCCGGCTCCGGAAGTAGCGCCGGTTCAGTTCCGAGAAGATCTCCTCCAGATCATGATGCTCTCCCTTCGGGTCGATCCGCAGCCGTCGGCGGAGCTCCGCGGGCGGCAGCCGCCGGATGAAGACCTTGTTGCGCTCGATGTACTGGTCGAGCACGGTCGAGCTCTCCGGATCCCCCTGGCGGATGAAGCGGGCGAGCGCCTGGAGCACGTCCTCCGGTGCGGCCACGAACATGTGGTGCAGCCGCAGCCGCCAGGCACCGCGCTGACGCTGGTAGGTCAGCATGGTGTGGGTGTTGTCGTGGAGCTCGATGACAACGCGAGCCCTCATCAACTTGCGCAGGCGTCGGGTGAGTACGCGGCGCCAGACGCGCAAAAGGCGCTCTGGCTCCGGCTCGTTCCTTGGCGCTCGCACAAGGCGGGGCGCCAGCGGGGTCCGCTTCCTTCGCAGCTTCTTGGTCTCAGTCGGGCGAGGCATGGCTTCCGGCCACCGATTCTAGGGGCCGGTCTGACGCGTGTAAACGCGGCGGGATTCGCCAATTTCCTCAATATTTTCGCAAACTTACGTCGTCCTAAGCCTCACTGTCTGGTGACCGATCAGGCAGCCACAAAACCTATGATTTCAATCACTTACGTCGACACTTGAGGGACAGGTCGACGCTCCCGCGGTGTGTGCCGGCGATGTCGAATGACGAACGGCGGGACCTTGGTTCGTTCGGACAGTTCCAGGACACATGGAGCGTGCCCGGGTCGAGTTCGTACGTCCGGCCGGAGAAGAAGACGTTGTCTCCGCTCCAGATCCGCGTCCCGTTCGGCGCCCGGAACACGACCCAGACCTTGCCTGGAGGCGCCTCCCGGACGGGCTCCTCCCCTGGCGCGTCGGTGCGCGGCTCCGCGGGAGCATCGACTTCGGCCTCAGGCGCTGCTGCCGCGCGCTCTCCGGGCTGAGCTCCGGCGTCGGCGGCGACCTGGGTGGGCTCGGCTCCGGGCACCAACTGGGCCTCCGGGGTACGCGTGGCGCGGACGATCGCCGCCGCGACGATGAGCAGGACCGCCGCCCCAATCGCAGCGGCGATGATCCGCCTCGGGGTCAGCTGTGAAGCGACCACCTTCGTCTTGCGAAGGTGTCCGTAGTCCCTCGTCGCCGCTTCGTCGGTGGCGCTCTCCGTCCGCTCGCGGATGCGTCGCACGCCCTCGCGCCGCGTCGTCGGCTCGAAAGGGAGCTCGGGGACACGCGGGCCCCGGGAGGGCGCCGTGGTGCCGGACTCCGACGCTTCGGGCCGACCCCTTCCTGATTCGCTCAAGGTGCTGCTCTGCTTGTCGAGCAGATTGCCGATGGAGGACAGCGAGGGCGCAGAGCGCGGCTGAGGGCCGAGGATGGCCTTGAGGTCCAGCGGGCGCGCCATTTCTGTCCGGGTCACATCTCCTTCGTCCTCCTGGACCGGGAGAGCGGGTGCCGCAATGGGCGGCTTCGCGGGGGGCTGCGCGGCGAGTTCCTTGCGGAGCGCATCCAGTCCCGGCACGTTCATGACGGTGCGCTCGCCATCGTCGCCGAACACACTCGCGACGTACTTCGCCACATCCGCCTGGACCGTCGGGCCGTACCGGGCGAGGAACCGGTTCAGGTCACCCGCGATTTCGCCCGCCTGCAGGTAGCGCCGGTTCCGGTCCTTCGTCAGGCACCGCATCACGATCCGCGAGAGCTCCACCGGGTACTGCGGCGCGATCAGATGTGGCGGCGGAGGGTCCTCGTTCCGGATCGCCAGGATCACCGCCTCGGTGGTGGGCTTCTGGAAGGGACTCTTCCCGGTGGTGATCTCGTACAGCATCGCCCCCAGGGCGAAGAGGTCAGCCCGGTGATCGATCGGCTTCTGGGTGAGCTGCTCCGGCGAGAGATAGAGGAACTTGCCCTTGATCACCCCGGGCTTGCTCCGCTCCATGAACGCCCCGGCTTTGGCGATCCCGAAGTCGACGAGCTTCACCCTCCCGTCGTAGCCCACCATCACGTTCTGGGGGCTGATGTCCCGGTGGATGATCTCCATGGGGCGGCCGTCCAGACCGACCCGGTGGTGGGCGTACTGGAGTCCGTCACACACCCGCGCCGCGACCCAGGCGGCAATCCCGATGGGTATCGTTCCCCCCCGCTTCAGCTCCGCCTGGAGGAGGTTTCGCAGGTCGACCCCGTCCACGTACTCCATGGCGATGAAGATGGAGTCGTGGAGGCGCCCCAGCTCGAAGACCTGGATGACGTTCTCGTGATGGAGCTGGGCGGCAATCCGCGCCTCGTCCAGGAACATCTGGACGAAATCCGGCTCACGGGAGAGGTAGGGCAGGATCCGCTTGATGACCCGGAATTCGTCGACCCCCGGGTCGCGCGCAAGGAACAGCTCCGCCATCCCGCCCACTGCAATTCGCTTGAGGAGCAGGTATCGACCGAAGGGCGTGGCTGTCTGCGGCGGCTCTCGAATGATCCGTTCCTGTCGCTCGACTCAGTACTTGTAGAAGCCCTCTCCGGACTTCCGGCCCAGCTTACCTGCCCGCACCATCTTCTTAAGAAGTTGCGGCGGACGGAAGGTCTCTGATCCGAGTTCCTTGAACAGGTACTCAGAAATCGCCAGTCGGACGTCCAGCCCCACCAGATCGGTGAGCTTGAGCGGCCCCATCGGGTGGCCATACCCGAGCTCCATGGCCCGGTCGATGTCCTCGGGGGAGCCGACGCCCTCCTCCACCATCCGGATCGCCTCCATCCCGAGGGTGATGCCCAGCCGCGTCGAGGCGAAGCCGGGATGGTCGGCCACCAGCACCAGCTCCTTCCCCATCCGCTGACCGACGGCACGCGCCGCCGCCACCGTGGCATCGGAAGTCTGGTACGCCCGGACCACCTCGAGCAGCTTCATCAGGTGGACCGGGTTGAAGAAGTGCATCCCGACCACGCGCTCCGGGTTGGAGGCGGCCGCGGCGATCTCCGTGAGGGAGAGCGAGCTGGTGTTCGTGGCCAGGACCGCGTCAGGCGCGCAGATCGACGAGAGCTGGCCGAACAGGGTCTGCTTGAGGGTGAGATCCTCCGGGGCCGCCTCGATCACCATCTGGCAGGGGGCGAGTTCGTGAAGCACGCCGGTGGTCTGGATGCGGGCGAGCGCCGCCTCCCGGTCCTCTGCCCTCACCTTCCCCTTCTCCACGCCCTTCGCGAGGTTGTCCGCGATCTTCTGCTTGCCGCGGTCGGCCAGTTCCTTCGAGACGTCGAAGAGAATGGTGGCGTACCCCGACTGGGCGGCGACGTGGGCGATGCCGCTGCCCATGGTTCCGGCGCCAATCACGCCGATGGTGTTGATGTCAGCCATACGCTCCTGACCGGTGAGGGTCGAAAACCGAGGGGAGCCTACTTCCTCGCCCGCTTCTCGAGGAAGGCCGTCATCCGCTCGCGCTTATCAGGAGAATCGAAGAGGAGCGCCTGTCCCAACTGCTCGACACTTCGGGGATCCGCGCCACGGGCCAGCGCGTTGAGGGACACCTTCGCCACCTGGATGGCCAGCGGCGCATTGGCGGCGATCTTCTTCGCCGTCTCGAACGCAGCGTCCAGCGCTCCGCCCGCCTCGACCAGATACTCGAAAATCCCGACCGCGTACGCCTCCTCCGCCTCGAGAATCCGGCCGGTGAAGACGATGTCCCGCGCCCGCCCGAGCCCCACCAGCCTCGGGAGCCGCCAGGTTCCACCGGCCGCCGGATAGATCCCCAGGGTCGTCTCAGGTAGCCCCACCTTCGCGGTCTTCGAGCCGACCCGGAGATCACACGCGAGCGCCAGCTCGAAACCGCCGCCCAGCGCGTACCCCTCCACGGCGGCAATCGTCGGCCGCGGGAAGTCCTCCACCTTCTGGAACAGCGTGGCATTGATGGCGGAGAACGCCTCGCGCTGCGTCCGATCCCGGAGCTCGGCGATGTCCGCGCCACCGGCGAAAGCCTTCCCGCCCGCACCCGAGATCACCAGCACACGGACGTCGTCGCGCCTGGCCAGCTCGTCCAGCGCATCGGTCAGCGCCTCGACCATCTCCAGATTGATCGCATTGCGCACCTCGGGCCGGTTCATCTCCACGTGCGCGATGTGGTCCGAGACATTGACCTTCACGATCGACATGGCCCCTCCGCTCGAATCCGTAAGGACGATGAAAACACCACGGCCGCGTCGATGAACAAGCCGACGCGGCCGGAGTGGGAACCTTCTTTTCGGGCGAAACCGCTTACTGCGCGACGACCTCGCCGCCGACGAAGTCCTCGCAGCCTTGCGGGTAGAGAACCATCGTGTAGTTGTTATCCGTGCCGGGAATCTTTCCCTCATTACTGGCCTTGGCTTCCCCGCAACCGAAGACATCGGTTCCACCGTCCGAGCAACCGGCGAACGTGTAGGTGTCCCAAACGCCGCTCAGGCCGCCCTGGAACACGACCTTCTGGCCCTGGGTGCCGGCATCCAGCGCGATGGTCTGCCAGGGGCAGCCACCGTCTGCCTTATAGGTTTTCGAGTTGTTGACGAGGATTCCTCCGGAGATCTCGAAACCATAGTAGGTCGAGTCCTCCGGATTGGCCGACTCGCGCTGGAACGCCTTCGGGGTCGGATTGGTAATCTCCACCGGGCCTTCGATGAAGATGCGCGCACCCGCGTGGTCCATATTCGGGCGAGCCGTTCCACCGTCGGCGTTGCCGAACGAATCCGCGGAAACCGAGATGGGCTCCGGGACGCTCACCGGGGTCGGGTCGGAGATGGTGAGCGGAAGGCGAGTAGCCCCGGCAGGCTTGTTCGCGATTTGGCGACGGTAACCCGTCGGGTTCTCGAACTTGGAAATCGTACCGAAGTAGCCGTTGATGGTGATCTTGTCTCCCGACTTCGGCAGGTAGGGTCCCGGCTGATCGGTGTAGAACTTTGAAACCCAGATACCGAAGTTCGGTTTCGAAGGATCGCTCACCCAGAAGTCGGCACGGTAGTCTCCCTTGTCACCCTGCTTGGAGTAGCTCACCGTGTGCACCACGACGTCCTTCACCTCGACATTGGCCCCGAAGGGAACGTTCGGGCCGCGCAGGTCCTCGAGCGTCACCGCCAGCAGGCCACCGTCGTAGCCACCGTCACCACCTGGGTTATTATTGCCGCCGCCATCCGGGTTGTTCGACCCGCCGTCATTGCAAATACCGACGCAGCCGGTGCCGGCATCGGGGGTGTTGGTGCCGGCGTCGGACTGCTCGCGCCCGCCACCACAGGCGATGAGCGAAGCGGCGGCGGCCAAAGCGACCGCGGACGAAGCAATGTTCCTGATGCTCATGAATTCCTTCTCCAATGATTTTCGGGCGCCGCGCCTCTATGAGCGATGTACCCGCCGGCCAGATCGCTGCGGCTTATACCGGCGGTGGTCCGGGGGCACAAGGGCGGGTGCCGCACACGGGCGAAGGCCGAGAGTACATGGGCCTTTGTGTCTCGTCCGTGTCACGACGGCTACGTCACCTGCGGGGCGGCAAGGTGAATCCGCTGCCGAAGTCATGATTCAGGAACGGCGGGTCCTATTTATTGGCGCGATACACGAACACGTCGCCCGTCGTTGTGGGGCCCCTGACCTGCCGGGGTTCTTCGGACCACGAGTTACGTGAACTCAGCCCCTCGCGGCATTTACGTTTAATATCACCTGCTGCTGCTTCCGTCGAAACTCCTCGGGTGTGAGATAGCCGAGGCTCGAGTGCGGACGTACCGCGTTGTAGTGCTTCCGCCAGCTCTCGATTACAGCCACTGCTTCGGACCTGGTCCTGAACCATTCCATGCTGAGGCACTCGTCCCGGAACTTCCCGTTGATGCTCTCGTCGGCGCCGTTCTGCCACGGCTTCCCTGGGTCGCTGAGAGCCGTCAGCACCGCGCTCGAAACAAACTCCGGCCCGTTGTCGGAGCGGAGGTACTTCGGTGCGCC